>NZ_JBHWUU010000048.1:0-74049 GCF_042737375.1 Streptomyces sp. NPDC060000 | reverse complement strand
CCGTCGTCATGAGCAGACCTTGCCGTCCTTCGGCACGGTCCCCTTCAACAGGTACGTGTTCACCGCCGAGTCGACACAGTCGCTCCCGCTGCCGTACGCACCGTGCCCCTCGCCCTTCCAGGTGAGCAGCACGCCGACGTCCTTCCCGAGCTCGTCCGCCATCTTCCGTGCGCCCTCGTACGGTGTCGCCGGGTCCCCGGTGTTGCCGACCAGCAGGATCGGCGCCGCACCCGCCGCGCTCACCTCCGGGGTGTCGTACTGCCCGGCCACCGGCCAGTCGTGACACCAGCCGGCCGTGTCCCAGCCCAGGAAGTCCCCGAACACGGGTGAGATCTTCTCGAACTCCGGCAGCAGGTTCTTCGTCTCCTCGGCGGTCGGCCGCTGCTTGTCGTCCAAGCACGATATGACCCGTTGCGAGTGGGTCGTCGTGCCGTAGTGCCCCGAGGTGTCCCGCTCGTTGTAGCCGTCGGCGAGGGTAAGCAGTTCGGAACCGTCTCCGGCCTCGGCCGACTCCAGGGCGCTGGTCAGGCCCGGCCAGCCCTGCTTGCTGTACAGCGGCAGGACGATGCCGGTGACCGCGAGTGTCTGCGTCAGCTTCCGGCCGTCGGACGTGGGCAGCGGGTCGCTGTCGATCCGGTCCAGCAGATCCGCGATCTTCTTGCTGCCCTTCGCGGGGTCCTGGCCCGTCGACTTGAGGTAGTCGTCGAGTGCCCGTTGGAAGCCACGGGCCTGGTTCTGCGCGTGGCCCACCGAGTCGGCGCTCGGGTCGACGACCGCGTCGAGGATCAGCCGGCCCACGTTCTTCGGGAACAAGTGGGCGTACACACCGCCCAGTTCGGTGCCGTAGGAGATGCCGAAGTAGTGCATCCTCGCGTCACCGAGGACCTGGCGCATCAGGTCCATGTCGCGGGCGGTGTCGGTCGTCGACACATGCGCCATCAGCTTTCCTGCGGCCTTCGCGCAGCCCTTTCCGAAGTCGGTGGCGTCCTTGAAGTACACCTGTTCCTCGGCCGGGGTGTCCGGGGTGGAGTCGAGGGACTCGGCGGCCTGGATGTCCTTGTCGTCGCGGCAGCGGACGCCCTCGCTGGCGCCGACCCCGCGCGGGTCCCAGCTCACCAGGTCGTAGCGCTCGCGGAGCGAGGAGAACGTGGAACCGTAGGAAGGGAGCGTCGACACTCCCGAGCCGCCCGGCCCGCCGAAGTTGAACAGCAGCGAGCCCTCCCGGTCGCTTCCCCCGGCACGGGACTTGGTGCGCACCAGGGCGAGGCCGATCGTGTTGCCGTCCGGCTTCGACCAGTCCAGCGGCACCTTCAGGGTCGCGCACTGCCAGTCGCTGCCCGGCGCGGCGGAGTCGGAGGTGGCCTTGCAGCGTCCCCAGTCCAGCTTCTGCCCCGTCAGCGAGGCGGGCGGCTCGGCCGTCGTGGCGGTCGCTGCGGAGGAGGCGGCCGAGGACCGCGAGTCCGCCGTGCCGCCCTCGTCGTTCCCGCCCCCGTCCGACGCGCCGCTGCTGCAGCCCGTCATCAGCAGCGCGGCGGCGGCCCCCAGCGCCGTCCACCGTACGGATCGCGCCATGTGTACGTCCCCCCTCGCGGGCCGTCCGCACTCGGCGGCGGACGGCTGTCAGGCCATATTAGGCGGCGCACGGCCCACCCGTCGGGGCCTGTGGATAACCTTTTGACCTGCGAGTTTCTCGGAATTTCCGCGGCGGTGTCAGGAGCAGACGGTTCCCGCGGCCGGCACCTCGCCGTCCAGCAGATAGGCGTTCACCGCCGCCTGCACGCACTTGTTCTTGCTGCCGTACGCGCCGTGCCCCTGTCCCTTGTACGTCAGCTCGACCCCCACTCCCCGGCCCAGCGCGTCGACCATCTTGCGGGCCCCCTCGTACGGGGTCGCCGGGTCGCCGGTGTTGCCCACGACGAGGATCGGCACCGACCCCGGCGCGCTCACATCGGGGTGGTCGGCGGCGCCGGGCACGGGCCAGTCCGTGCAACTGACCATGGACCAGGCCAGGAAGTCCCCGAACACGCTGGAGGCGGCCCGGAACTCCGGCAGCTTCTGCAGCACGTGGGCGGTGGAGTAACGCGGCTTGTCGTCGGCGCAGTTGATGGAGATGTTGGCGGCCGTGATGTTGCTGTACTCGCCGTTCTCGTTGCGGCCGTTCATCAGGTCGGACAGCAGCATCAGGACCTTGCCGTCCCCGGTGTAGGCCTGTTCCAGTCCCTCGGTGAGGTACTCCCAGAAATCCTGCGAGTACAGCGCCTGCGCGATGCCGTTGGTCGCGGCGCTCTGGGTCAGCTCGCGCGGGAAGATGCCCGGGATCGGCTTGCCGTCGAGGTTCTCGAGGAGCTTCGCGATCCGGTCCTCGACGTCCCGCGCGGTGTCCCCGACGGGGCAGTCCTGCGTCCTGGACGTGCAGTCCTCGGCGTAGTTGTCGAGCGCGAGCTGGAAGCCCCTGGCCTGTCCGAGGGAGCTCTGCTCGGACGTCTGGGTCGGGTCGACGACCGCGTCGAAAACGGCGCGGCCCACGCTCTTGGGGAACAAGTGGGCGTACACACCGCCCAGTTCGGTGCCGTAGGAGATGCCGAAGTAGTACAGCCTGTCGTCGCCGAGGATCTGGCGCATCAGGTCCATGTCCCGGGCCGCGTCCGTGGTCCGTACGTTCGGCAGCGTCTTCGCGGAGTTCTTCTCGCAGGCCGCGTTGAAGTCCTTGGTGTGGTCCTGGAGCGCGGTGCGTTCGACGGCGTCGTCGGGCGTGCCGTCCTGCTGGAAGTACGCGTCGAGCTGCCGGTCGTTCTCGCACCGCACGCCGGCGCTGCGGCCGACCCCGCGCGGGTCGAAGCTGACCAGGTCGTAGCGGGCGCGCAGGGCCGCGTACTCCTCTCCGAAGGCAGGCAGGGTGGAGACGCCCGAGCCGCCGGGCCCACCGAAGTTGAAGATCAGCGAGCCGATCCGGCGGCTCTCGTCGCCGCTCGCCCGGGCCCGGATCAGCGCGATGCCGATCGTGTCGCCCTTGGGGTCGCCCCAGTCCAGGGGCGCCTTCATCGTGGCGCACTCCCACTGGTCGCCGTCGGGCAGCGGGGACGGGGCGCTGCCGCCGCCCTCCGCCTGGGACGGGGCCGGGCAGTCCTTCCAGCTCAGCTCCTGTGCCGTCAGATCCTCGTCCTGTGCGTCGCCGCCGCAGCCCGCCACCATGGAGGACAGGAGCAGGGCGGTGACGGTCACGGCGGCGGCAGCGCGCGGGCGGGACGGGTTCGGCATGATCCCATCCTGCGGTCGCGCCCGGGCACGCGCGCGGGGCGCGGGCCGTACGAGGTACGGGTGCCGGTGCCCCGCTACAAGGCGCCCTTGCGGGACAGGTGGTTGAAGGCAAGCCAGCCCGGCAGCACCGGCAGCCACAGCGTCAGCAGACGGAAGAGCAGCACCGCGGGAGCCGCGACCTCCTTGGGCAGGCCCACCGCGATCAGACCGACCGTCAGCGTCGCCTCGACGGCACCGACGCCGCCCGGTGTCGGGGCAGCCGACCCGAGCGCGTTGCCCGCGAGGAAGACGACAGCGACGCTGGCGATGCTGAGCGAGGTCGACTCGTCGCCGAACGCGCGGATCGAGGCGTCCAGGCACATCACGAAGCAGGCGGTGAGGAGGAGCATGCCGCCGATGCCGGTGATCAGCTTCTGCGGCCGCTGGAGCACGTCCAGCATGCGCGGCACGACACCGGCGAACAGGGACCGTACGCGCGTGCTGACGAACTTGCGCAGGAACGGCACCGAGGTCACCACGAGCACGAGCACCGCCACCGTGAGCAGACCCGCGATGACCGTGCGGGACGGCGACAGCGACGGTGTCTTCTCGGTGCCGGTCAGATATCCGAACGACAGCAGCATCAGGATGTGGCAGCCGAGCCCGAACAGCTGCGAGGCGCCGACGCTGGCCACCGCGAGGCCGGGCCGCACCCCCGCGCGCTGGAGGAAGCGTGTGTTGAGGGCGACCCCGCCGACCGCGGCCGGCGCCACGATCTTCACGAACGACCCGGCGACCTGCGCGGCCACGGTCCGCGGGAAGGGCACCCGCTCCGGCACGAACCCCAGCAGGCTCATCGCCGCGGCCACATAGCTCACCGCGGAGAAGAGGACCGCCGCGGCGACCCAGCCCCACTCGGCGTTGGCGACGAGCGGACCGAACTCGATGTGGGTGAGCTGCGTCAGCAGGAAGTACGCGCCGATGGCACCGGCGATGAAGCTCATCAGGGTTTTCGGTCGCACCCGCTCCAGCCGGGCCGGTTCGACCGGTGCCTGCGGCCGGATCAGCAGTACCTCGTGCCGGATCTGCGTCAGCAGATCCTCCTCACGGGCTTCCTCCAGCGCGTCGTCGATGGCCCGCTTCTCGGCCCGCGCCTCCGCGCGGACGGCCTTCTTGTCCGGCTTCTCCAGGACGACGGGTCCGGTGCCCTGCCCTGCCGCCTCCAGGCGGGCCTGCTTGGCCTGCTGGGAGGCCTCCAGGACCGCCTCGCGCTCGCGTTGCGCACGCTCGCGTGCCAGTCGGCGCAGTGTCGCGCGCGTGGAGCGCGTCAGGGCGATGGGCTGGAGCATCGGCAGACAGTCCGCGACCGCGTCCGGTCCCAGCACGCCCACCGCGGAGGCCACCGCCCGTTCGGCGCCCACCCGCAGGCCGAGCGTCGTCACCAACTGGGCGACGTCCATGCGCAGCAGCAGATCGCCGGCCGCGATCTCCCCGCCGCGCAGATCGGTGAGGATCACCGTGCCGGAACGATCCACCAGGATCGCGTCACCCGCGAGCCGGCGGTGCGCGATCCGCCGCGACTGGAGTGCCTGCACCTGGTGCCAGGTGTTGCGCAGCAGGTCGTCGGTGATCTCGTCGTCGGCCAGCGAGTCGAGGGTGCGGCCGCCGGTGTGCTCGTAGACGAGCATGACCGCGTCGGGACCGAGCTCGGAGGTCGCGATCAGTTTCGGCGCGTTGGCGCCGGCCGCGATGGCCGCGTAGGCGAGCAGCGCCTCCTGCTCGAGTGCCTGGCGCAGCGACTGGAGGCTGCTGCGGGTGGCGAAGCCGCGCAGGGTGAGGTTGCGCCACGCGCGATAGAAGAACCCCTGGGCCTGCTGTTCCCGGTCGACCACCGTGACGTCGAGCGGGGGGCCGTCCTCCAGGGTGACGAAGTAGCGTCTGCCCCGGTCGCTCTCCGCCGCGTCCGGCGCCTCCTCGCGGGCCGCGCTCACCGGGTGGAAGCCGACGTGCCGCAGGCCCGCCATCAGCGTCCGTCCCGTGGGGCGCACGTTCGGGGAGCCGACCGCGTACAGCGTCCCGTACGCCACGGTCCAGCCGATCAGCACCGTGAGGATGATCGAGAACGGTGTCGTGTAGCCGGTGACGAGCATCGAGAAGGCGTCGAGGAGCAGCACGATCCACAGCACCGAGCGCCAGCGCGGCCGACGGGACATGCCGACGGCCGTCATATAGGCGATGACGGGCGCCAGGTAGCCGTGTACGGGGTCGGTGAGGGCGTGGATGTCACCGGGGGAGGGCTGGGTGAGTGCCTCCTGGATCGAGTCCGGGGCGCCCTTGGCGACCCACAGGTCGGTGGCGAGGGTCACACCGTGCGCGAGGACGGCGGCGAGTACGCCGTCGGCGATGCGCAGTCCGTCCCGCTTGATCAGCCGCTCGATCGCGAACGCGACCGGCACCAGCAGGATCGCGATGCTCGACGCCAGACCCGCGATCTTGATGAGGAGATCGGGCGCCTGTCCGGTGCCCTTGTTGATGTCCTGTTCGAGGCCCGAGGTCGTCCCGTGCGCGAAGGCGGCGATGCCCAGGAGCAGGGCCACGGCGAGCACGCCCACCAGCAGCCGCATCAGGTCGGAGGGGCGGTGCACACGCGCGGGGAGCAGCGGTTCGTCGCCCTCTACCTCGTCGATGTGCACCTCTTCCCGTGCCTCGTCGGTGGTGTCCGGGCGCGAGGCAGCGTCAGAGGTGCTCTCCCCGCCCTCAGGATGCACGCCCTGCTGCTTCATCGTCTCTTCTTGGTCTCGTATCACCGGTCACCGCCCGCACGATGGTGGCATGCCGCACTGACACACGGGGGCATCAGGGTGCAAACGCGGGGGCGCACAGTCTGCCTGAAGCGCCGCCCAGGGGCGAGGGTCACACAGGGTCGCGGGCCCGTCGCATTGTCGGTGCCGTGGGGCAGGATGGGGCGGATGAGCGAGCAGAGCCTTCCGGACGACGCCCGCCCGGAGTACACCGACGCGCTGCCGGAGTACGCCGAGCGGGTTCTCGAGGTCGCGGAGCTGATCCCGCCGGGGCGGGTCATGACGTACGGGGACGTCGCGGAGTGGCTGGAGGAGGGCGGGCCGCGACAGGTCGGCCGGGTGATGGCCCTCTACGGCGGCGCCGTCCCGTGGTGGCGTGTGGTGCGCGCGGACGGGTTGCTGCTCCCGGGGCACGAACTGCGGGCACTGGACCGCTACCGCGTCGAGGGCACGCCTCTGAAGCAGGCGAGCAGGGCCGCCGAGGGGCACCTGCCGCGTCTCGACATGAAGCGGGCGCGGTGGGACGGCGGTGAACGCGCGGAAGGTCACACCTGACAGCTTCCGCCATCGCACGGGGTCGAGGGGAGCTTGTGGCTCGTATGGGGGAAACGGCGCAAAGGGGGCACGTCTGCGGGATGGCGTACGTTCGAGGGGCGAGGGACCCGCGTGGCAGGCGGGCCGAGAGCGGCGTGAGGACTGTGCGGGCCGTGAGGGCCTCGAGGGCTGTGCGAACCGTGCGGGCCGTGAGGGAAGAAGCGGAAGCCATCCTTGCGAACCGCTCCTCGGCGTAGCGTCGGCTGCACACGTCCCCCTCATCCCGTGATCACCGCTCTCCTCGAGTGGTGATCCGTCAACCAGTACACCCACCAGGACCGGCGAACCACGTGAGCTCCTCTTCCTCCACCAGGCGCCTGTCGCACCCCCAGGGGCGACAGGGGAACCGTGGCGCTTACCGACTGGTGCGTACCCCGCCGGCTCTGCCGGATCCCCCTCAGCTGGACGCCACCCAACGCTCCGTGGTTGACCACGGGGCCGGTCCGATGCTCGTCCTCGCAGGTCCGGGCACCGGGAAGACCACCACGCTCGTCGAGTCCGTGGCAGCCCGGGTCGCTCGCGGCGGCGACCCCGCACGCATCCTGGTGCTCACGTTCAGCCGCAAGGCCGCCGTGGAGCTGCGGGACCGGATGGCGCACCGCATGGGCGCCGCCCGCGCTCCCCAGGCGACCACCTTCCACTCGTACTGCTACGCCCTGGTCCGCGCCCACCAGGCCGCCGACCTGTTCGTGGAACCCCTGCGGCTGCTGTCCGGCCCCGAGCAGGACGTGGCCGTCCGAGAGCTGCTCGCCGGCCAGCTCGACCTGCAACGGCTAGGCCTGACGCATGTGCGCTGGCCGGACGAACTGCGTGCCTGCCTCACCACGCGCGGCTTCGCCGACGAGGTCCGCGCGGTGCTCGCCCGCAGCCGCGAACTGGGCCTCGACCCCGCGGCCCTGGACGCCTTCGCGCACCGCATCGGCCGCCCCGACTGGCGCGCCGCCGCTGCCTTCCTCGCCGAGTACCTCGACGTACTCGATCTGCACGGTGTGATCGACTACGCGGAACTCGTCCACCGCGCGGTCCTCCTCGCCCACCGCCCGGAGATGGCCGAGCGGCTCGCCGGGCAGTACGACGCCGTGTTCGTCGACGAGTACCAGGACACCGATCCGGCCCAGGTCCGGCTGCTGCACGCCCTCGCCGGCGGTGGCCGCAGCCTCGTCGCCTTCGGCGATCCCGACCAGTCGATCTACACCTTCCGGGGCGCCGACGTGAACGGCATCCTCGACTTTCCCGAGGCATTCCCCCGCCCCGACGGCCGTCCGGCCCCTGTGGAGGTCCTGCGCACCTCCCGCCGCTCCGGCGCCGCCCTGCTGGCCGCCACCCGGCTGGTCACCCGGCGGATGCCCCTGACCCGCCTCCCGGCCGAGAAGGTCCGCGCCCATCGCGAACTGACCGCCGCACGCGACGGCGGCCGCGTCGAGGTCTACACGTATCCGACCGCCGGCACCGAGCTGGACAACGTCGCCGACATCCTGCGCCGCGCCCACCTCGAGGAGGGCCTGCCCTGGAGCGAGATGGCCGTCCTGGTACGCGCCGGCTCCCGCACGATCCCGACGGTCCGCCGCGCCCTCACCGCCGCAGGCGTCCCCCTCGACATCGACGGCGACGACCTCCCCCTGCGCCATGAACCGGCCGTGGCGCCCCTGCTGACCGCCCTGCGGGCAGTGGCGACGGCCGAGGCCTCCGCACCACCGGCGAGGGACGAGGACACCGAAACCGATCCGGACGCGTGCTGGCTCGACACCGAGACCGCCCTCACCCTCCTCGCCTCCCCCCTGGCCGGCATGGACGCCGCCGATCTGCGCCGCCTCGGACGGGCGCTGCGCGAGGAGGAGCGCTCCGCGGGCAACGCCCTGCCGCCGCCCTCCGACCAGCTGCTCGCGCGTGCCCTGGCCGAGCCGGAGCGGCTGGTCGCCCACGACCCGACGTACGCGCGCGGTGCCCAGCGCCTCGGCGCGCTGCTGGCGACGGCCCGGGAGGGTCTCGCGCGTGGCGGCACGGCCGAGGAGGCGCTGTGGGACCTCTGGGACGGCACGCCCTGGCCCGGGCGTCTGGAGCGGTCCGCCCGGCGCGGCGGCGCGGCCGGCCGCAACGCCGACCGGGACCTGGACGCCGTGTGCGCCCTGTTCGCCACCGCCGCGCGCGCGGAGGAGCGCACGGGCGGCCGGGGCGCCCTGAACTTCCTGGCCGAGATCGAGGCCGAGGACATCGCCGCCGACACCCTCACCCGGCGCGCCGTGCGCCCCGACGCCGTACGTCTGATGACCGCCCACCGGGCCAAGGGCCTCGAATGGAGCCTGGTCGTCGTGGCCGGTGTCCAGGAGGGACTGTGGCCGGACCTGCGCCGCCGGGGCTCCCTCCTGGAGGCGGACCGCATCGGCCGCGACGGACTCGCCGAGCCGCTCACCCCGGGCGCGCTGCTCGCCGAGGAGCGCCGCCTGTTCTACGTCGCCGCCACACGCGCGCGTGCGCGCCTCGTCGTCACCGCCGTGAAGGCGCCCGCCGACGACGGTGACCAGCCCTCCCGCTTCCTGACCGAACTGGGCGTCGAGCCCAAGGACGTCACGGGCCGCCCCCGCCGCCCCCTGGCGGTCGCCGCGCTGGTCGCCGAACTGCGCGCCACGACGGTCGACCCCCGCGCCTCCGCCACCCTCCGGGAGGCCGCCGCGCGCCGCCTGGCCCGGCTGGCCGCGCTCGCCGACGAGGACGGCAGGCCCCTGGTGCCGTCCGCCCACCCGTACCGGTGGTGGGGCATGTTCGAGCCGACCGAGAGCAAGGTGCCGCTGCGCGACCGCGACCAGCCCGTAGTGCTGTCCGGCAGCGCCCTCGACCAGCTCGCCAACACCTGTGCCCTCCAGTGGTTCCTGGGCCGCGAGGTGAAGGCCGACGCCCCCGCCACCGTCGCGCAGGGCTTCGGCAACGTCGTGCACGTCCTCGCGGACGAGGTCGCCTCCGGACACACCCCGGCCGATCTCGACGTCCTCATGGAGCGTCTCGACTCCGTGTGGAACGCCCTGGCCTTCGACGCGCCGTGGAAGTCCGCGCAGGAGAAGACACACGCGCGTGTGGCGCTCGAACGCTTCCTGAAGTGGCATGTGATGGACCGCGCGGGCCGCACGCCGGTCGCCAGCGAGCACGACTTCGACGTCACCCTCGAAGCGGGCGAGTACGAGGTGCGCATCCGCGGCCAGATGGACCGGGTCGAGGCCGACGGCGAAGGCCGCGCCTACGTCGTCGACTTCAAGACCGGCAAACAGGCGCCGACCGCCCGCGAGGTGGAGCGACACCCCCAGCTCGCCGTCTACCAGCTGGCAGTCCGCGAAGGTGCGGTCGACGAGGCCTTCGACGGCGTACGGCCCGCACCGGGCGGCGCCGAACTGGTCCAGCTGCGCCAGAGCGCCGCCAAGCGGGACGGCGGCGAGAGCCTGCCCAAGGTGCAGGCGCAGGAAGCTCTTGAGGGCGCGGCGGGGGAGTGGGTCGGTGACCTGCTCGCCACGGCGGCCGGCAAGGTCCTCGACGAGCGGTTCACGCCGAGCGCCGGCCAGCAGTGCACCCACTGCGCGTTCCGCGCCTCGTGCAGTGCCCGGACCGAGGGCCGGCACGTGATCGAGTGACGGACGCGGCCGACCGACGTGCGGCCGACCTGTGCGGCCGACCGACGTGCGGCCGACCTGTGCGGCCGACCGACGTGCGGCCGACCCGTGCGGCCGACCGACGTGCGGCCGACCCGTGCGGTCGGCGCGTGACCGACCCGTGTGACGGACCGCACCACACGTACTGACCTGCGTTTATCCGAGACGCGGCGGGCGATTTGTCATCGGCTGTCAGTGCCCGCCGCTAGCCTCTCCCCATGCCCGCCCGTATCAGCGATCCCGAGCAGCTCAAGGAGCTCCTCGGGATCCCCTTCACCCCGGAGCAGACGGCCTGCATCATCGCGCCGCCCGCCCCGCAGGTGATCGTGGCCGGAGCCGGGTCGGGCAAGACGACGGTGATGGCCGCGCGCGTGGTGTGGCTGGTCGGCACGGGGCAGGTCGCTCCCGACCAGGTCCTCGGCCTGACCTTCACCAACAAGGCCGCCGGAGAACTCGCCGAGCGCGTCCGCAAGGCCCTGATCAGGGCAGGCGTCACCGACCCCGACGACATCGACCCGGACAACCCGCCGGGCGAGCCGGTGATCTCCACCTACCACGCCTTCGCGGGCCGACTCCTGACCGACCACGGCCTGCGCATCGGCCTGGAGCCGACGTCCCGACTGCTCGCCGACGCCACCCGCTACCAGCTCGCCGCGCGCGTGCTGCGCGAGGCCCCCGGCCCCTACCCGTCGCTCACCCGCTCCTTCGCCGACCTGATCAGCGACCTCCTCGCGCTCGACGCCGAACTCGCCGAACACCTCGTCCGGCCCGAGGACCTGCGCGCGTGGGACGCCGCACTGCTGAGCGGCCTGGAGGGCGCCCGGCTCACCAACGCGGACCTGCGCAAGGTGCCCGAGACGGCCGCCGCCCGGCGGGAACTGGCCGACCTGGTGCTGCGCTACCGGGCCGCCAAGCGCGAGCGCGATCTGCTCGACTTCGGCGACCAGATCGCCCTGGCAGCCCAGCTCGCCCAGGTACCCGAAGTGGGCCCGATCCTGCGCGAGGAGTTCCGGGTGGTTCTCCTCGACGAGTACCAGGACACGTCGGTGGCCCAGCGCATCCTCCTGGCCGGCCTGTTCGGCGGCGGCACCGGGCACCCCGTGACCGCCGTCGGCGACCCCTGCCAGGCCATCTACGGCTGGCGCGGCGCCTCAGTCGCCAACCTCGACGACTTCCCCGAGCACTTCGCGCACGCCGACGGAAGCACGGCGCGCCGCCAGTCGCTCAGCGAGAACCGCCGCAGCGGTGGCCGCCTCCTGGACCTCGCCAACGGCCTCGCCGAGCCCCTGCGCGCCATGCACGCGGGCGTGGAGGCCCTGCGCCCGGCCCCGGGCGCCGAACGCGACGGAGTGGTCCGCTGCGCGCTTGTGAACACCCACGCCGAGGAGATGGACTGGATCGCCGACTCCGTCGCCCACCTCGTGCGCACCGGCACGGCGCCCGGTGAGATCGCCGTCCTGTGCCGCACGGCCACCGACTTCGCGGAGATCCAGGGCGCGCTGGTGGCCCGCGACATCCCCGTCGAGGTCGTGGGGCTCTCCGGCCTTCTGCACCTGCCCGAGGTCGCCGACCTCGTCGCCGTCTGCGAGGTCCTCCAGGACCCCGGCGCCAACGCCTCCCTGGTCCGTCTGCTCACCGGCCCGCGCTGGCGCATCGGCCCCCGCGACCTCGCCCTCCTGGGCCGGCGTGCACGGCTGCTCGTCACCCACGCGCGCGGGGGCGACGACGACCCGGACCGCCGCCTCGCCGAGGCCGTCGAGGGGGTCGACCCGTCCGAGGTGATATCGCTCGCGGACGCCCTCGACACCTTCCTGGAGACGCCTCTCTACTACGACGGCGGTACCGGGGACGACGACGGGCTGCCCTTCTCGCCGGACGCACGCGTACGGTTCGCGCGACTCGCCACCGAACTGCGCGACCTGCGCCGGTCCCTGGCCGACCCCCTTATGGACGTCCTGCACCGCGTCCTGGCCGTCACCGGCCTGGAGGTCGAACTGTCGGCGTCCCCGCACGCCCTGGCCGCCCGGCGCCGCGAGACCCTGTCGAACTTCCTCGACATCGCCGCATCCTTCGCCGCGACCGAGAACCAGGCGAGCCTGCTGGCGTTCCTCGGCTTCCTGCGCACCGCCGCCCAGTACGAGAAGGGCCTCGACAACGCGCTCCCCGGCGGCGAGAACACCGTCAAGGTGCTCACCGCGCACAAGTCCAAGGGTCTGGAGTGGGACGTCGTCGTCGTCCCCGGCCTGGTCACCGGAACCTTCCCCAGCGGGCAGGGCCGCGAGAAGTGGACCGCCCAGGCCAAGGTGCTGCCGCACGAGCTGCGCGGCGACGCCGCCACACTCCCGGACCTCGACTCCTGGGACGCACGGGGCATGAAGGCCTTCCACGAGGCCATGAAGGACCACCAGCACACCGAGGAACTCCGCCTCGGCTACGTCACCTTCACCCGCCCCCGCTCGCTGCTCCTCGGCTCCGGCCACTGGTGGGGCCCCACCCAGAAGAAGCCCCGCGGCCCGTCCGGCTTCCTCCAGGAGCTGTACGACCACTGCGCGGCCGGCCACGGCGAGATCGAGGCCTGGGCGGACGAACCGGAGGAGGACGAGGAGAACCCCGTCCTGCACCGCGCGACGGCCGACCAGGTCTGGCCGCTCCCCCTGGACGACGACGCCCTCGCCCGCCGCCGCGCCGCCGCCGAGACCGTCCTCGCCCACCTGGAGGACCTCGCCTCGCACCAGGACGGACACCCCGGCGCAACCCACGACCCGGACACCTACGAAGACCCGGACTGGCCCCCACCACCGGACGGGGACGAACTCCCCTACGAGCCCGAGCCCGAGTACGAAGACTCCCAGTACGACGACTCCCAGTACGACGAGCCGCCCCACAACGAGTCCGACCCGTTCGAGGAGGCACCCTTCGAGGCCGCGCCCCTGGATCGCCCCCCGCACCTCGACCGCCCCCCGCACCAGGACCGCTCAGCCGGCCGGGACCAGCGGATCTCCGGCCGTCCCGCCGTGCCCCACCAGGCGACCGCCCCCGAGCTTCCCGCGGCCCGCCCGCGCCGGTCCGCCCTCACCCCCGAGGAAGCCCGGGCCGTCGCCTCCTGGGACCGTGACCTCGACGCGCTCGCCGGGGAGCTGCTGCGCGCCCGCCGGAGCGTCACGGACGTACCCCTGCCCACGACCCTCACCGCCTCGCAGGTGCTGCGGCTGGCCGCCGACCCGGACGGCCTCGCGCAGGAACTCGCGCGCCCCATGCCGCGCCCCCCGCAACCGGCCGCGCGCCGGGGCACCCGGTTCCACGCATGGGTGGAGGCCCGCTTCGAGGAGTTGACGCTCCCGCTGCTGGAGCCGCACGAGCTGCCCGGTGACGACGACGCCGAGATCGCCGACGAACGCGACCTGGAAGAGCTCAAGGAAGCCTTCGAGCGCACCGAGTACGCCCGCCGCACCCCCTACCGCGTCGAGGCCCCCTTCCAGCTGGCCCTCGCCGGCCGCGTCGTACGGGGCCGTATCGACGCCGTCTACAAGGAGGGCGACGGAGATGCGGCCACCTACGACATCGTCGACTGGAAGACCCACCGCGCCCACACCGCCGACCCCCTCCAACTCGCCCTCTACCGGCTCGCCTGGGCCGAGCAGCAGGGGGTGCCCGTGCAATCCGTCACAGCGGCGTTCCTCTATGTACGCAGCGGCGACGTCGTACGGCCGGAGGGTCTGCCCGATCGCGCCGCCCTGGAGCGCCTGTTGACCGGGGAGGAGGGCGCCGAGGACGACCGTGGCGGACCGGCCGCGCAAGCAAACCCCGCGCAAGGGCCCGGCGAGGATGTCGGTGCGGGCCGATAGGCTCGTGACCATGAGCCAAACCGTTGACAGTGCCGTCAGCGCGGTCCGCACGTACATCGAGCAGCACCGCGCCGCCTTCCTCGACGACCTCGCCGAGTGGCTGCGCATCCCGTCGGTATCGGCCCAGCCCGACCACGCCCCCGACGTACGGCGCAGTGCGGACTGGCTCGCGGCCAAGTTGAAGGAGACCGGCTTCCCGACCGTCGAGGTATGGCAGACGCCGGGTGCGCCGGCCGTCTACGCGGAGTGGCCCTCCGGCGACCCGCAGGCCCCCACCGTCCTGGTCTACGGCCATCACGACGTGCAGCCGGCCGCCCTCGAGGACGGCTGGGACACCGACCCCTTCGAGCCCGTCGTCCGCGGGAACCGCCTGCACGCGCGGGGAGCGGCCGACGACAAGGGCCAGGTCTTCTTCCACACCCTCGGTGTCCGCGCCCACCTCGCCGCCACCGGCCGCCGGGCCCCGGCCGTCGGTCTCAAGCTGCTGATCGAGGGCGAGGAGGAGTCCAGCTCCCCGAACTTCCGCGCGCTGGTCGAGGAGCGGGCGGGCCGGCTCGCCGCGGACGCGGTGATCGTCTCCGACACCGGGATGTGGTCCGAGGACACCCCCACGGTGTGCACCGGCATGCGCGGCCTCGCCGAGTGCGAGATCCGGCTGTCCGGCCCCGACCAGGACATCCACTCGGGCTCCTTCGGCGGCGCCGTGCCCAACCCGGCCACCGCGGCCGCCCGTCTCGTCGCGGCCCTGCACGACGAGCACGCGCGCGTGGCCGTTCCCGGTTTCTACGACGGCATCGTCGAGCTCACCGACCGCGAGCGCGAGCTCTTCGCCGAGCTGCCGTTCGACGAGGACCAGTGGCTGCGCACGGCCAGGTCGCACGCCGCGCACGGCGAGGCGGGACATACCACCCTGGAGCGCGTCTGGGCCCGTCCGACGGCCGAGGTCAACGGCATCGGCGGCGGCTACCAGGGCCCGGGCAGCAAGACGATCATCCCGTCCTCGGCCTTTGTGAAGCTGTCCTTCCGGCTGGTCGCCGGCCAGGACCCGGAGCACGTGGAGAAGGCCGTCCGCGTCTGGGCCGCCCAGCAGCTTCCCGCCGGGATCCGCCACGAGATCACGTTCAGCCCGGCCACGCGCCCGTGTCTGACCCCGCTGGACCACCCGGCCCTCCGGTCCGTGGTCCGCGCCATGGGCCGCGCCTTCGAAGGGCCCGTCCGCTTCACCCGGGAAGGCGGCTCGGGACCGGCCGCCGACCTCCAGGAAGTCCTCGGTGCCCCCGTGCTCTTCCTGGGCATCTCCGTCCCCTCGGACGGCTGGCACGCGCCGAACGAGAAGGTCGAACTGGACCTCCTGCTGAAGGGCGTCGAGACCAGCGCGTACCTCTGGGGCGACCTGGCCGAGAACTGGCGCCGTGCGCCCTGACGCCCCTGCTCGGTCCGGAGGGGGCACGCGCGCGGGGCACACTGGAAAGGCCGCCCCGCACCGCGACACCGCACCGGAACCGGTCCTGAGCCGTACGTCCCGCTGAACCGCCCGCCGAAACAACCGTTCCACCGGGGGAGTTGGAAGTACCCGTGACCACCTGGACCGACCAGAACGCCGATCGACCCATCTCGCTCACCGCGCCGAGCGGTGTCGACCGGGCGGCCCACCACCGGCTCGACGAGGCGTGGCTCGCCGCGGCGTGGAGCCACCCCACAACGCGTTGCTTCGTCGTCTCCGGCGGCCAGGTCCTCATCGACGAGACGTCCGAGGGCCGCACCGAGCTCGTCATGACCCCGTCGTTCGAGGCACCCCTCACCGAGGCGCACCGCTACTTCCTGGGCACCGACGAGGACGGCGTCAGCTACTTCGCCCTCCAGAAGGACGCGCTGCCCGGCCGAATCGACCAGTCCGCCCGCCCGGCCGGTCTGCGCGAGGCCGGTCTGCTGCTGTCGCAACGCGACACGGGACTGATGGTCCACGCGGTGGCCCTGGAGAACTGGCAGCGCCTGCACCGCTTCTGCTCCCGCTGCGGCGAGCGCACCGTGATCGCGGCGGCCGGACACATCCGCCGCTGCCCGGCCTGCGGTGCCGAGCACTACCCGCGCACCGACCCCGCGGTGATCATGGCGGTCACGGACGAGGAGGACCGCATCCTCCTCGGCCGCCAGGTCCACTGGCCCGAGGGCCGCTTCTCGACCCTCGCCGGCTTCGTCGAGCCCGGCGAGTCCATCGAGCAGTCCGTGCGCCGCGAGGTCTTCGAGGAGGCCGGCGTCACCGTCGGCAGGGTCGACTACATCGCCAGCCAGCCCTGGCCCTTCCCGTCCAGCCTCATGCTGGGCTTCATGGCCCGCGCCACGTCCACCGACATCAACGTCGACGGTGACGAGATCCACGAGGCCCGCTGGTTCTCGCGCGACGAACTCGGCGCCGCCTTCGAGACCGGCGAGGTACTGCCTCCCTACGGCATCTCCATCGCGGCCCGTCTGATCGAGCTCTGGTACGGCAAGCCGCTGCCGACCCGCACCTTCAACTGACCCACGGCGCGAGAAGGGCGGCCCCCGACATCTCGGGAGCCGCCCTTTCGTCTACCGCTGCGCTCACGCGCCGATCTTCTGCTTCACCTGCGCCAGCGACGGGTTCGTCAGCGTGGAGCCGTCGGGGAAAAGCACGGTCGGGACCGTCTGGTTTCCGCCATTGGCCTTCTCCACGAACGCCGCGGACGCCGGGTCCTGCTCGATGTTGATCTCGGTGTATCCGATGCCCTCGCGGTCGAGCTGCTTCTTCAGCCGCTGGCAGTAGCCGCACCACGTGGTGCTGTACATCGTCACAGTGCCCAGCATGTCTCTTGTGCTCCTTCGGCGGGTCGGGGGGAACAGGTGGTCGCAGGGGGAGAACGTACGTGAAAGGGCCACCATTCCCGCGTGGCGCTGTGGGGTGCGGGCGGCCGGGAGTGACACTCGCCGCATTAGTGCGACCGCAGGGGCCCGCCTGTGGACAACCTGCCCACCCTGCTCCGCCGACCTGGCAGCATGGCCATGTGACAGCAGCAACGCACTCCACCCTCTTCCCGCAGGTACCGGACTCGGCCGACGCGGTGCTCGAAGGGCTCGACCCCGAGCAGCGCGAGGTGGCCACCGCCCTGCGCGGACCGGTGTGTGTGCTGGCCGGAGCGGGCACGGGCAAGACCCGGGCGATCACCCACCGCATCGCCTACGGTGTGCGCGCCGGCATCCTGCACCCCTCCAGTGTGCTGGCCGTCACCTTCACCAACCGGGCCGCCGGGGAGATGCGGGGCCGGCTGCGCCAGCTCGGCGCCCAGGGTGTCCAGGCCCGTACCTTCCACTCCGCGGCGCTGCGGCAGTTGCAGTACTTCTGGCCGAAAGCGATCGGTGGCTCACTGCCCCGGCTCGTCGACCGCAAGATCCAGCTCGTCGTCGACGCGGCGGCCGCCTGCCGCGTCCGTCTCGACCGGGGCGAGCTGCGGGACGTCACCGCGGAGATCGAGTGGTCCAAGGTCACCCAGACCGTTCCCGCCGACTACGCCGCGGCCGCCGTCAAGGCGGGCCGCGAGATCCCCCGCGACCCCGCCGAGATCGCCCAGCTCTACGCCGCCTACGAGGACCTCAAGCGGCAGCGCGGAGTCATCGACTTCGAGGACGTCCTACTGCTGACCGTCGCCGTCCTCCAGGACCGGCACGACATCGCCGAGCAGGTCCGCGCCCAGTACCAGCACTTCGTGGTCGACGAGTACCAGGACGTCAGCCCCCTCCAGCAGCGGCTGCTCGAGCTGTGGCTCGGCGAGCGGGACGACCTGTGCGTGGTCGGGGACGCCAGCCAGACGATCTACTCCTTCACCGGAGCCACCCCCGACCACCTCCTCGACTTCCGCACCCGTCACCCCGGTGCCACCGTCGTCAAACTGGTCCGTGACTACCGCTCCACCCCCCAGGTCGTCCGCCTCGCCAACGGTCTGCTCTCCCAGGCCAGCGGCCGCGCCGCCGACCACCGTCTGGAGCTGGTCTCCCAGCGTGGCCCGGGACCCGAGCCCGGCTATGCGGAGTACCCCGACGAGCCCGCCGAGTCCGAGGGTGCGGCCCGCCGGATCCGCGAGCTCCTCGACGCCGGTGTCCCGGCCGCGGAGATCGCCATCCTGTTCCGCACCAACGCGCAGTCGGAGACCTACGAACAGGCCCTCGCCGACCTCGGCATCCCCTATCAGCTGCGCGGAGCCGAGCGCTTCTTCGACCGCCCCGAGGTGCGCAAGGCGGGCGTCGCCCTGCGTGGCGCGGCCCGCTTCGGCGGCAACGACACCCTGCTGGAGGACACCGTCGATCTGCCCTCCCAGGTGCGTGCCGTCCTCTCGGGAGAGGGCTGGACCCCGCAGCCGCCGGCCGGCTCCGGAGCCGTCAGAGAACGCTGGGAGTCCCTGGCCGCGCTGGTGAACCTCGCGCAGGACTTCTCCGCCGCCCAGTCCGGTGCCACACTCGCCGACCTGGTCGCCGAGCTCGACGAACGGGCGAACGCCCAGCACGCCCCGACCGTCCAGGGCGTCACCCTGGCCTCCCTGCACTCGGCCAAGGGCCTGGAGTGGGATGTCGTCTTCCTGGTCGGTGTCGCCGAGGGCATGATGCCGATCACCTATGCCAGGACCGACGAGCAGATCGAGGAGGAGCGCCGCCTCCTCTACGTCGGGGTCACCCGGGCCCGCGAGCGTCTGCACGTCTCCTGGGCGCTCTCCCGCTCACCCGGCGGCCGTGCGAGCCGCCGTCCCAGCCGCTTCCTCGACGGCCTGCGTCCCGGTTCGGGCACCGCCGCCGGTCGCGGAGGCAGCGGAGGCGCCGGTGGCAGCGCCGGGATCGAGCGCGGTTTCACCGGTGCCGCGGCGGGTGCCCCCGTCGTGCGGCGCCGGACGCAGCGGACGCCGGCCCGCTGCCGGGTCTGCGGGCGCACCCTGACAGACGCAGGCGAGATGAAGCTGATGCGCTGCGAGGAGTGCCCCTCCGACATGGACGAGGGTCTCTACGAACGGCTGCGCGACTGGCGAGCGGTCCAGGCCCGGCTGGCGGGGCAGCCCGCGTTCTGCGTCTTCACCGACAAGACCCTGATGGCGATCGCCGAGACCGTCCCCGAGGAGGAGGGCGAGCTCGCCCGGATCCCGGGGGTCGGAGTACGCAAGTTCAACCGCTACGGAGCCGATGTCCTGGCCATCTGCGCAGGCCAAGACGTGGGAGGGGACGACGGGGTGGGCTGAGGACAGGCACTTCGGAAACTGATCCGAACTCGTCGGAAAAATAGTTTGCGCATGCCCTGGCAATCCCCATAGGTTCTTAGGCACGGGGAACGGCGGCCTTCTCGAAGGCCCTGATTCCGTGCTGTACTTGCATTCCCGCCGGACCGGATTCACCCCCGGTCCCCCGAGACGCCGAGAGGAGGCGATTCTAGTGATCATCATCAACAGCAGCTCAGCCGCCAAACTGACCGATCCCTCGGTCGTCTCCACGTGCAACCTCGACGCCTCGACCCTGGGCACCGGTCTGTCCGGCATTCGTGCCGACCGGCCGGCGTGCTCCTCCGTCGCCTCCGCGGGTCTTTCCATCCGCGAGCGCAATGAGCGACCGACCGAGGCACTGGAAGCAGTAGGGGCGCAGGCGCATGCCTATGCCTTTACGGCAGCCGGTGCCGGAGCCCGGAAGCAGACGACGCAGCACCACCTGATGTGGGCCTTCCGTGGGCCAGAACCCTGGAGTGATCCAGCCTGATCGTCGATCAGGCCGGCGCCTTCAGGGCCGCGGAACCCCACCCGGGATCCGCGGCCCTTCTGTTTTCCCCGAAACCCAACGGGGACGGCGGAGCGAAGGGGCCTCGGGACAAGAAAAGAACCCGGTACCCAGCCGACACCCGGTCCCACAGGACCGGACCGACAGACGAGGAAAGACGAACCGTGCAACTCGAAGCGCACGCCCCGTCAGTACCGCCTTCCGAAACGATCCCCCCGCCCGGCCTCACGGAGGACTCCACCTTGACCCCGCTCACGGCGCTCACCGCGCTCGACGACGCCATCGAGAACCTCGGCGTGCCCGTCCCCTGCCGCTCCTACGACCCAGAGGTCTTCTTCGCCGAGTCGCCGGCCGACGTCGAGTACGCCAAGTCCCTCTGCCGCACCTGCCCGCTGATGGAGGCCTGCCTCGCCGGCGCCAAGGAGCGGCGCGAGCCCTGGGGCGTCTGGGGTGGCGAGCTGTTCGTCCAGGGCGTCGTCGTCGCCCGGAAGCGGCCGCGTGGCCGCCCGCGCAAGAACCCGGTCACGGTATGAACACCGCAGGAACGATCGACCGCCCCCTCACGCAAGACCCCAAGAAGCAGGCCCCGATGAAGCCGTTCCCCAGCGAGCCCGCAGGCTCCGCCACCGAAGACATCACCACCACCGGCGCGTACGACTCGCGTCAGAACAGGACACGCGAGATGCAACTCATCCCAGAAGCCCTGGCTCGTGCGCATATGCACGACCGGCTGCACCAGGCCGAGCGGGAACGCCGGGCCCTGCGCCTGGCGACCGCTCGCCGGATGCAGCGGCGGGCCGAGCGCGCCTCGCTGCGCGCCCGCCGGGCACTCGCCATGGCGGTGATGCAGTAACCACGCACACCTGGAGCGGTGGCCTCCCGACCGGGGCGAAGCTCTCCACGCGGGGGCCGGTCCGTCCGAACGGACCGGCCCCCGCGGTGCGTTGGGCGGCCGATCCGCCACTGCGGCGTTGTCGTCCCGAAGATGACGGGCCTTCCGGGACACGGCGACCAGGACGGTCCGGACGGTGACTCCCACCGCTCGGACGGCGACCAGGGCGGTTCCCCGGGGGAGCCCCGCACCCTCGCGTGCGCCCGGTGCGGCGCCCGGGCCCAGGAGCCGCCGCCCGTCACCTGGACCTGGTCCGTGGAGAACGGCGTCCGGCGCCACTTCTGCTGCGAGGTCTGCGCCCGCGAGAACCTCAGGGCGATCGAAGGACGACTGGACGCGGAGTGGTGGTGAAACGCGGGTGGTGAAATGCGTCACAGTCGACGAGGAGGCCCGCCCCCGGTGGGCCTCGCGCAGAGCGCAGAGCTCAGAGCTCAGCGCTCACGCCTCCGCGACCGACCCGTCCGCGTCGAAGGTCTCCGGGGCGTCCGCCGCCAGGAAAGCGGGCAGCCACTCCTCCAGTTCCTCACGCAGCCGCACCGTCGCGCCGAGCTGGCACAGCACGCCGATGGTGCTGAGCGTCACCCGGTGTATCAGCAGGTAGGCCGGGGGCAGGTTGAGCTGCTTGCCCAGCTGATGGGCGGGGGAGCGCGGGTCGGCGATCCGGGCCGCCTGGCTGCGCATCCAGCCACGGCTGAACGTGAACTCCTCCACCTGGGCCGGCTCGATGATCGGCAGGAGGTAGTCGAGGACCGCGTCGGGATCCAACTCGATGGAGTCCTTGACGAAGCCCTCCGTGCGGAGGAGTTCGTAGACCGCCTCCGCGTCGCCGTCGAGAGTCATGCGCAGGGACTCGCCGATCGTGTCCGGCAGGCCACCCGGAAGCCGGTCCACCGTGCCGAAGTCCAGGACGCCCAGACGCCAGTCGTCCGCGCCGTCCGGCCCGCCGGGCAGGAGGCGGAAGTTGCCGGGGTGCGGGTCGGCGTGGAGCAGGCCGGTGCGGGCCGGGCCCGAGAAGAGGAAACGGGACAGCAGCTGGCCGGCGCGGTCACGCTGCTCCTGGGTGCCGTCGGTGATCACCTCCGACAGGGGCACACCGTCGATCCACTCGGTGACCAGGACCTGGTCGCACTGGTGGACCACCGCCGGTACCAGTACGTCGGGATCGCCGGCGAACTCGTCCGCATGGGCCTGCTGGGCCTGTGCCTCCAAGCCGTAGTCGAGTTCCTCGGAGACCCGGTCCTTGAGCTCGGAGATCAGAGGCTTCACGTCCATGCCCGGGATGAGGGGTCCCAACAGCCGTGCGAAACGGCTTAGTTGGCTCAGGTCGGACAGCAGGGCCTCACCGGCCCCGGGATACTGGACCTTGACCGCGACCTCCCGGCCGTCGTGCCACACCGCTCGGTGCACCTGGCCTATCGAGGCCGCCGCGGCCGGTTTGTCGTCGAACTCCAGGAACAGCTCGGCCCAGTCCTCGCCGAGCCGCTCCGCGAGCACCGCGTGCATGGTGCGGGTCGGCATCGGCGGCGCCGCGTCCTGGAGCTTGGTGAGGGCCGCCCGGTAGGGACCGGCGACCTCCTCGGGGAGGGCGGACTCGAAGACCGACATGGCCTGCCCGAACTTCATCGCGCCCCCCTTCAGCTCGCCCAGCACCTTGAAGAGCTGCTCGGCGGTGCGCTGCTGGAGCTCGCGGCCGACGATCTCGGCGGACTCGCCCACGATCCGCTTGCCCAGACCCCAGGTCGCCCGCCCGGCGAAGCCGAGCGGGAGCGCGGCGAGCCTGGCGGTCCGGGTGACCGCCTTCCGGGGAAGATCAGACATGCGCCCTCCAAGTCCCAGACAGCCGCGCCGTGTCCGTCGTACGGCGAAACGTCGTCGAATGCTGCACTGCCATTGTCGCGTGTGGTCCCCGGTCCTCGGAGGTGTGTTCCTGCTTACCTTTCTCCGCGGCCCCGCACGGGCACGCCGAGTGGGGCCGCACCGGCCGTGCGTGCCACTGCAGGGCGGGGGCCGAGACCTCCCAGCGGGTGCCCGCGCTCGAGGGGGTCCGGCCGTCGAGGAACGTGAGCGCGTGCGCGGCCGCCAGCCCGGCGACGGTCGTGGCCAGCGTCAGGTCGCACGCGCTCGCCGCACGCCTCCTCCCGGAGTGCCACTGGGCGACCAGCCGCGGCCAGGCCGGGTCCCGGTCGGTGCGCGTCTGATGCAGGCATCCGGCGCAGCCCGTCTCACCCGGCAGCACGAGAGGCCCGACGACACCGGTCCCCTCCACGACCCCGGCGTAGAGGTGCGGTGTGCCGGAGGCGATCAGGGGCTCCGCCACCGTCGGAACGGGCGCGTGCACGGACACGTCGTCCCGTGGGGCGATGACCACCAAAGAGAAGCCCGGGGTCTCCGCCCCGGCCGGTGACCTCGGGCTGCTTCGCGGTGCCGGGCCCGGGGCGGCCCGGCGTACGGCACGGCGTGCGGACTCGTCCCGGCGCTCGCCGACCGCCTCGGCGGGCACGCCACCCGGTGCGACGTCCCCCGGCTCCACCCGGCCGCCGTCCCGCACGTCCACCTCGCCGATCCCCGCACCCGACAGCAGCGCGGCCAGCACCGCGCCGACCCGGCCGGCGCCGCGTACCTGGACCCGCAGCCCGCGTCGGGCGGTCAGGTGCTCGATCGCGTCGGCGGGTTCCGACGTCAGGAGAGACAGAGCGGCGAGGTCGGGGCGCAACCGGTCCATGACCTCCTTCCTCTCCCGCAGCGCGGCGGCCTCCGGGCCGCCGCCGCGCGCGTCGTCGAGCAGCCCCGCCCGCGCCAGCCGCTCCACCAGCCGGTCGACATGGCCGTCGGGCAGGTCCATGCGGCGCCCCTCCTCGCGCAGGAGCGCGAGCCCGCGGGTGCCGTCCATCAGGTCGAGGAAACTGCCCGTCGCCGTGTCCACCGGGCCGAGCGTCAGCGCGTGCGCCGGTGTCATTCCGAACTGCACGGTGTTCAGGTCACGCCAGCCGCGCCGCAGCGCGGTCTTCACCGTCGGATGCATCAAAGCCCCCGTAAGCCTGGAAACTCCCCGTCACATCGGCGGAGCGGGGGCGTGGTGGTCTCCTCGCTCCGCCGACGAGTGCCAGCATGCCCGGACCCGCTCGAGCGTGCCGAAAGTTGTCCACAGGCGGAGGTATTCATCGTATAAATCCGTCGTACGAGGCAAAAACGGCAGGTTTGATCGGAACCGAACCGCCCCGGAGTCGGGACTTCTTCCATGTGCAGCGGGTAACGTCGTGGCGTGTCCGCCGACCCACTCCACCGCGCCGGAACACCACAGCGCAGCACGACGAGCCAGCCGCCGAGCGGCTCACGGGCGAGCGCCATCGAGGTCCGCAGAAGCGCCCGTCGACGTCGCACGGTCTCCGCGTACCGCGAGGGCGACCGCACCATCGTGCTCATCCCCGCCCGGATGTCCGAGGCCGAGGAACAACGCTGGGTGAGCGTCATGCTCGACAAGCTCGCCGCCCAGGAGAGCCGGCGGGTGCCGGGCGACGCCGAGCTGGCCGAGCGCGCCGAGCGGCTGTCGGTCCAGTGCTTCGGAGGCCGGGCGCGGCCCACCTCCGTGCGATGGGTGACCAACCAGAACACCCGCTGGGGCTCGTGCACACCGGCCGAGGGCAGCATCCGCCTGTCGCACCGGCTGAAGGGCATGCCCGAGTACGTCATCGACTACGTCCTCGCCCACGAGCTCGCGCATCTGCTCGTGCCCGGCCACGGGCCCGACTTCTGGCGGCTGCTGGAGGCGTACCCGCGCACCGAGCGCGCCCGCGGCTACCTCGAGGGTGTCGTCGCGGCCGAACGGCTGCCCCACCTGCCCGGCGCAAGCGAGGAGTGACCTGCGGGGCGCGCAGCGAACCCGCCCCATGGCGCGTGACGCGGGTTGTGTACCGGGTCTGTACCGACATCGTGCGTTGTCCGACTTTGCCGTTAGCCTGACGCGACGCATTCACAATCGGGATGGGGGACGGTCGTTACGCATGCCCAGGGAATTCCAGCGCGGCCACAAGGCCAGGATCAGTGACCTCACCGCGGGCACCGATCTGTACGTAGGCGTGCAGATCACCGCCCCCGGCTCGACCTTCGACATCAGCTGCTTCGGCCTCGACGCCGACGAGCGGCTCTCGGACGACCGGTACTTCGTCTTCTTCAACCAGCCGAAGTCCCCCGAGGAGTCCATCCAGCTCCTGGGCGCCCAGGCGGGCGACACGGAGTCCTTCCGCATCACTCTCGACCGGATCCCGCCGCAGATCCAGAAGCTGTCCTTCACGGCGACCCTCGACGGAGCCGGGCAGATGTCGCAGATCAACCCCGGCTACCTGCGCATCGTCGCGGGCGGCGAGGAAGTGGCCCGCTACGCGTTCAACGGCTCCGAGTTCTCCAGCGAGCGGGCCGTGATGCTGGGTGACTTCTATCTGAAGGACGTGTGGCGGTTCGCGGCCGTCGGCCAGGGCTTCGACGGCGGTCTGGACGCGTTGCTGAAGAACTTCGGCGGCGAGGTCGCGGAGGAGGAGGCGCCCGCCGCATCGCAGCAGCCGCAGACCGGCGCAGCCGCTCCCGGCTTCTCCCCGCCCGCGTTCGGCGCACCGTCCGCTCCCGCTCCGGCGCAGCCGCAGCCCGCCGCGCAGGGCTTCGCGCCCCCGCCCGGCGCGACCCCGCCCCCCGCCCCGGCTCCCGCGCCCTCGGTGCACGCCGCGCCGACCATCGTCGCGCCCCTGACCCCGTCCGGCGGCGGCCAGGTCCCGCCCCCCGCCCCGGCACCGGCGCCGTACGGCCAGCCGCCCCAGCAGCAGCCGTACGGTCAAGGCCCCGCGCCGGCCGCGCCCATGCCCCCCGGCTACGGTCAGCAGCCCCAGGCGCCCCACGCCCCGCAGGCGCCGCCGGGCTACGGCCAGCCGGCCCAGCCGCCCGGTTACGGCCAGCAGCCCCCGTTCGGACAGGTGCCGGGCCAGCAGGCGTACGGCGTGCCGCAGGGCGCGCCCCAGGGCGGCGCCGGGGTGGCCGCGGCGCTCCAGCGGTTCAAGGAGACGCCCACCGGACAGCGCTGGACGCAGCAGAACAAGAAGCTGATCCGCGTCGACCTCGGGATGGGCGGCCAGCCCGTGCTCGCCCGCCAGGGCAGCATGGTCCTCTACCAGGGCAAGGTCGACTTCAGCTACAAGGGCGCCGGGTTCGCCGGCCGGATCGTCGGCAACGCCACCGGCCAGGAGATGCAGCTGATGCGCTGCACCGGCCAGGGCCAGGTGTTCCTCGCCGAGAACTCCACCCACCTGCACCCGGTCGAACTCCAGGGCGACGCGATCTGCGTCTCCGCGGAGAACGTCCTCGCCTTCGACGAGAGCCTCCAGTACGAGGTCCGCCGCATCGAGGGGCACGGCATTCCCGGCGGTGCGCTGTTCACCATGCAGTTCCAGGGCACCGGCACGATCGTCGTGAAGACGCACGGCACTCCCGTCGTCCTGCCGGTCACCCCCACCACGTTCGCCGACTGCAACGCCGTCGTCGCCTGGTCGGCCGCTTCCCAGGTGGTCGTCTCCAGCCAGGTGCGGATGCGCCGCAACGCCTACCCCGGCGACACCGGGGAGAGCGTCAACCTCCAGTTCCGGGGCGCTCCCGGCAACTTCATCGTCGTCCAGCCGTACGAGGTCTGAGGGAGCCCGTCATGAACCAGCCATTCGCGGGCTACGCCCCCGCACCCGTCACCGCCCGTATGGAGAACCACGGCAACCACATGCTGAAGGTCGCCCTGCAGACCGGGAACGACCTCCTCGCGCGCGTGGGCTCGATGGTCGCCTACGAGGGCTTCGTGCAGTACGAGCCCAACCCGCCCGCAGTGCGCCAGATCGCCCGCGACTGGATGACCGGCGAGGGCGCCCCCCTGATGAAGTGCTCGGGCGACGGCCTGCTCTACCTCGCCGACTACGGCGCCGACGTCGTCGTGATCAACCTCAACGGCGACGGCATCTCCGTCAACGCCACCAACCTGCTCGCCTTCGACGCGCACCTCACCTGGGGCGTCGAGCGCGTCAAGGGGCTCGCGAAGTTCGCCGGCCAGGGCCTGTGGAACACCAAGATCTCCGGGCAGGGCTGGGTCGCGCTGACCTCCCGGGGCAAGCCGATCGTCGTCGACTGCGGCGGCGGCGAGGACGAGACGTACGTCGACCCCGACGCGCTCGTCGCCTGGTCGCCGAACCTCAAGGTGAAGGGCAAGCGCAGCTTCAAGGCGCAGTCGCTCATCGGCCGGGGCAGCGGCGAGGCCTACCAGATGGCCTTCTCCGGCCAGGGCATCGTCGTCGTCCAGCCCAGTGAGGACAGCACCGACCGCCTCCGGTTCCGGGGCTGAGGGGGAGCCAGAAACGCCATGCAGAGCTCACTTTTCGCGCACAACGACTCGCAGACCCAGGAGCGCTGGAGTCTGCAGAACAAGCAGATGCTCCGGGTCACCCTGGAGGGCCACGACGACATCCTCGCCCGCAAGGGCACGATGGTCGCCTACCAGGGCCTGATGGAGTTCGACGCCGAGTACCAGAACAACCAGCAGGGACGCGCGCGGGCGCACACGGGCGAGGGCCTGGACCTGATGCGCTGCCACGGGCAGGGCACGGTCTACCTCGCCAACCTCGCCCAGCACGTCCACGTGATGGACGTCGAGCAGGACGGCCTCACGGTCGACAGCAGCTACGTCCTGGCCATGGACTCCTCGCTGCACCACGAGGTCATCGCGGTCGACAGCCTCTACGGCATCTCCGGCTCCGGGAAGTACCAGCTCAACATCACCGGCCGCGGCAAGGTCGCCCTGATGACCTCGGGCGCGCCGCTGATGATGCAGGTCACGCCCGACAAGTACGTCAACTGCGACGCCGACGCCATCGTCGCCTGGTCCACCGGGCTGCGGGTGCAGATGCAGGCCCAGACGCACTCCTCCGGGGTGTGGCGGCGGCGCGGCAACACGGGTGAGGGCTGGGAGCTCAGCTTCATGGGCACCGGCTACGCGCTCGTCCAGCCCAGCGAGCTGCTGCCGCCGCAGCACACCCAGATCGGCTCCGGTCTGGCCGCCCAGTACGGCATGGGGCAGCAGGGCGTGCGGGGACAGAACCAGGGCAATGCCTGGAGCTGACCCGGAGCTGGTCCGGAACTGACCGAAGCGGATCGTCCGGAAAGCAGACGTAAGGGGCGGCCTCTTTGAGCGTCGCCCCTTACCCGTTCCGGCTCACAGCCGCGCGCGGGTCGCTTCCAGCAGGCGTACGACCGACTCGTCGGCCACGTCTCCCACCTCGTCGTAGGCGAACCAGCGCAGGTCGAGGGACTCGTCGCTGATGGCCTCCACGGCCCCGGCCGCCGCGAGCGCCGCGTACTGGACGTCGTAGTGCCAGGCGCACGGTGTGTCATGCCGGTCCAGACGCACCGGGCCGCCGGGGAGCAGCGACAGCCCCCCGATGCCGGACTCCTCGGTCGCCTCGCGCAGTGCGGCGGCCCGCAGCGTCCCGTCGACCGGCTCGCAGTGGCCTCCCATCTGAAGCCACATCCGCATCTTCTTGTGCAGGGTGAGCAGCACCCGGCCCCGCTCCGGATCGATCACCAGCGCGCTCGCCGTGACGTGCCCGTCCCGGCAGGCCTTCCACATGCCGTCCGGGTGCGCCGCGAGATGGTCCAGATAGGCCTGGCGCAGCTCTTCCTGGCCCTCGTACCCCTTCAGGACGAGGACCGCGTCGTCGTACAGGCTCACTCGGTGTCGTCGTCCTCGGAGTCGGTGCTGTCGTCGTCCTTCTTCAGGTTCGGCTTCTCGCCGGAGGCACCGCTCGCCGCCTCGCCGAGCATCTTGTCGAGCTCG
Source organism: Streptomyces sp. NPDC060000 (assembly GCF_042737375.1). NCBI lineage: Bacteria > Bacillati > Actinomycetota > Actinomycetes > Kitasatosporales > Streptomycetaceae > Streptomyces > Streptomyces sp. NPDC060000. The sequence goes on along the minus strand of NZ_JBHWUU010000048.1, from coordinate 45,430 downwards.
GAGAAGTCCAGCTGCTCGCGGTGCACGAAGCCGTCCGGGTCGTCCAGGTCGGACGCCGTGGGCAGCATGTCCGGGTGGGCCCACAGGCCGTCACGGCCGTCGACGCCACGCGCGTCCGTGAGCGACGCCCACAGACGGGAGGCGTCCCGCAGGCGGCGCGGACGCAGCTCCAGGCCGATCAGCGTCGCGAAGGTCTGTTCCGCCGGACCGCCCGAGGCGCGACGGCGGCGCAGCGTCTCGCGCAGGGCGTCCGCGGACGACAGGCGCGGCTTCGCGGCCGCGTGCACCACCGCGTCCACCCAGCCCTCCACGAGCGCCAGGGCCGTCTCCAGACGGGCCAGGGCGGCCTTCTGCGCCGGCGTGTCCTCCGGCTGGAACATGCCCTGCTGCAGCGCGTCCTGCAGCTGCTCGGGGTTCTGCGGATCGAACTGACCGACCACGTCCTCCAGCTTGGCCGTGTCGACCTTGATGCCCCGCGCGTAGCCCTCGACGGCGCCGAACAGGTGCGAGCGCAGCCACGGCACATGCGCGAACAGACGCTGGTGGGCGGCCTCGCGCAGCGCGAGGTAGAGCCGCACCTCCTCCTTCGGCACCCCCAGGTCCTTGCCGAACGCCTCGATGTTCACCGGCAGCAGCGCGGCGCGCCCGGCCGGACCGAGCGGCAGACCGATGTCGGTCGAGCCGACCACCTCGCCCGCGAGCACGCCCACGGCCTGGCCGATCTGCGAGCCGAACATCGCGCCGCCCATCGAGCGCATCATGCCGATCAGCGGGCCGGCCATGGCCTGCATCTCCTCCGGCAGGACATCGCCCATGGCCGCGCCGACGCGCTCGGCGACCGGGTCGACGAGCTCCTTCCACGCGGGCAGGGTCGCCTCGACCCACTCCGCGCGCGACCACGCCACCGCCGTGCCCGCACCGGAGGGCAGGGAGGTCGCGTCGTCCAGCCACAGGTCGGCGAGGCGGACGGCCTCCTGGACCGCGGTGCGCTCGGAGGGACCGACACTGGAGTCCTTCACGCCCTCGGCGGTGCCCTGGGCGACCGTCTGGCGGGCGATCTGCTTGGCCATGTCCCAGTTCACCGGGCCGCCCTCGTAGGAGAGCATCTGGCCCAGCTGCTGGAACGCGGCGCCCAGGTCGTTGGGGTTCAGCGAACCGAACATCGCGGCGAGCGGGTTGTCGGCGCCCGGGCCGCCCGGGGCGCCGAAGCCTCCGGCGCCTGGCAGGCCGCCGAAACCGAACGGGTTGGCCGGTCCCTGACCACCGCCGCTCTGCGAGTCCTTCTTCTTGCCCTCGTCGCCGTCTTCCGGCTCCTCCGGCGGAAGGCCGAATCCGAATGGGGTGTCACTCACGGGGTTCCTCGGCTGGTAAGGCCACCGGTTATCGGCCGGCGGCGACTGCCCTGCAACACCACCCAGCGTAGACACCCCGGCTCGATCGGGCCTCGGTGCTTCGCCGACTCCTGGCCTGCGGCAGGATGGATGCCACCTGGTACGTACGCTCTACTCGCGCCCGTATGCCAAGACAACCGCTGGAGACACCTGGTGAGTTCCCCAGATCCGCAGGTTCGCGCAGCGCGAAACCACTCAACCCCGGCCGGTGCGCGCGGGCCCGTCGTCGCCGTGACCGGCGCCGCGACCGGGATCGGCGCCCTGCTGACCGAGCGTCTCGCCGCGTCCGAGGAGGTCAGGCAGGTCGTCGCCGTCGACGAGCGGCGGGGCGAGTGCGACGCGGCGCAGTGGCACATCCTCGACGTCCGTGATCCCGCGATCGCCGACAAGCTGCGCGGTGTGGACGTCGTCGTCCACCTCGCGCTCGACCTCGACCTGGGGAGTGAAGCCGCCGCCCGGACGGCCTACAACGTGCGCGGTACGCAGACCGTGCTGACGGCCGCCGCGGCGGCCGGGGTGCACCGCGTGGTGCTGTGCACCTCGGCGATGGTCTACGGAGCGCTCGAGGACAACGAGCTGCCGCTCTCGGAGGACGCCGAGCTCAGGGCGACCGCGGAGGCGACCGGAGTCGGGGATCTCCTCGAAATCGAACGGCTCGCCCGGCGCGCGCCCCGGGCGCACCCGGGGCTCAATGTCACCGTCGTGCGCCCCGCGATGCTGGTCGGCGGCACCGACACCGCGCTGACGCGGTACTTCGAGTCGCCGCGGCTGCTGGTCGTCGCCGGGTCGCGGCCGGCCTGGCAGTTCTGCCACGTCGAGGACCTGGTGAGCGCTCTGGAGTACGCCGTCCTGGAGAAGGTCGACGGCGAGCTGGCCGTCGGCTGCGACGGCTGGCTGGAGCAGGAGGAGGTCGAGGAGCTCAGCGGGATCCGGCGCATGGAGCTGCCGTCGGCGGTCGCGCTGGGCGCCGCCGCTCGGCTGCACAGGATCGGGCTGACGCCGTCCCCGGCCGGGGACCTGGCCTACACGATGTACCCCTGGGTGGTGAGCGGGAGCCGGCTGCACGACGCGGGGTGGCGGCCGCGGTGGACCAACGAGGAGGTCCTCGCGGAGCTGCTGGAGGAGGTGTCCGGGCGGCACACCGTCGTCGGTCGGCGGCTCGGGCGGAAGGACGCGACGGCGGCGGGTGCGGCGGGTGCGACGGTCGCGCTGCTGGGTGCGGCGGCTGTCGTGCGGCGGGCTCGCAAGGCCCGGCGGCGCTGAGCGTAGGGGTGGGCGGCCGGCTTTTTCCTCGATCTCCCCCGGCGGGGGCGTCCCGGACGGGCTGACTTTGGAGGTCGCTCCGAAGGGGTACGCGTGCGTGCCGGGTGATCACGCTGTTTCGCCTGCTCCACGGGGTGCGGTTCGCCTGCTCCACGGGGTGCGGCACGATGGGGGTATGGCAGCCATCGACGACCATCCGGGTGAGCAGGCAGCGCAGGACCCCATCAAGCTGATCGCCGTTCGTGACACCCCGCTCTCCCTGGACGAGGTCTTCAGGGCCGTCGGGGACGACTCGGCCGGCGGGACGGCGCTGTTCGTCGGCACCGTCCGCAACCACGACGGGGGCGCCGACGTCGACGCGCTCGGGTACTCCTGCCACCCCAGTGCGGAGGCGGAGATGCGGCGGATCGCGGAGAAGGTCGTCGCCGAGTTCCCGGTGCGGGCGCTGGCCGCGGTGCACCGGATCGGGGACCTCGGGATCGGTGATCTCGCCGTCGTGGTCGCCGTCTCGTGTCCGCACCGCGGGGAGGCCTTCGAGGCCTGCCGGAAGCTGATCGACGACCTCAAGCACGAAGTGCCGATCTGGAAGCATCAGAAGTTCTCGGACGGCACCGACGAGTGGGTGGGCGCCTGCTGAATCCCTCCCGGTTCCGGCCCGCCCGCCCCGTCACCCTTCCGGTTGCGTAACCGCACCCCTGCCGTGAGCGTTGTCCGTGCGGATGGTTAATCTGCTGATCAGTCAGTTGCGGTGGCTCATCGGGGTTGGGAGGTCGGCATGGGTGCGCTCGCCTGGTTGCTGATTCCGCTGGTCGTCGGGATCGGCGCCGGTCTGTGGGGCAGTTGGGCCAACCGGACCCGGAAGGCCCGCAGCGACGGCCCCGAGCTGGACGGATACGCCCGCTTCCGCGCGGCCATGGAGAAGCCCCACCCGCGTACGTGACCCGGGTGGCAGCCCTGACGGTGCGCCGACAGAAGCGTCCCGTACTGTCGAGCCATGCCACGCCGCACCGCGACGATGCTCGCCTCCACCCTGATGCTGATCGCGCTCCTGTGTGCGGGCGTGCTCATCCCCGTGCCGTACGCGGAGATGTCCCCCGGGCCGACGGTGAACACACTCGGCGACCACGGCGGCGAGCCGGTGCTCCAGATCTCCGGGCGCAAGACCTACGCGACCAGCGGTCACCTGAACATGACCACCGTGCGGGTCACCAGCGCCGACTACCGGATGAACCTCGTCGAGGCCGTCTACGGATGGCTCGCGCACGACAACAAGGTCGTGCCGCACGACACGCTCTACCCGGACGGCAAGACCGAGGAGCAGTCCACCCAGGAGAACGCCGAGGAGTTCAGCCAGTCCCAGGAGAGCGCCAAGGTCGCCGCCCTGAAGGAGCTGGACATCCCGGTGACCTCCTGGGTGATCGTCTCGACGGTGGTGAAGGCGTCCCCGGCGGAGGGCCGGCTGCACGCCGGTGACGTGATCAAGGCCGTGGACGGCACCGCGGTGAAGGTGCCCGGCGATGTCGCGAAACTGGTGACCAAGCACAAGCCGGGGGACAAGGTCGTCTTCCGCATCGTCCCGGCGAAGGAGCAGGCGGCCGCCGAGAAGGCGAACAAGACGGCGACCAAGGCCCAGGACGTCACCATCACGACCGCGACCTCCGACGACAGCGGCGAGAAGCGGGCCATCGTCGGGATCTCGGCCGGGACCGACCACACCTTCCCGTTCACCATCGACATCAAGCTCGCCGACGTGGGCGGGCCGAGCGCCGGACTGATGTTCGCGCTCGGCATCTACGACAAGCTCACGCCGGGCAGCCTGACCGACGGTGAATTCGTCGCCGGCACCGGGACCATCGACGACGCCGGCAAGGTCGGGCCGATCGGCGGCATCGAGCTGAAGACGGTCGGCGCGCGCAGTCAGGGCGCCCAGTACTTCCTGACGCCCGCGGAGAACTGCGCGGCGGCCGCCAAGGACACCCCCTCCGGGCTCAGGCTCGTCAAGGTGAACACCATCGACGACGCCCTCGACGCCCTCAAGGACATCCGCGGCGGCGACACCGCGGACCTGCCGAAGTGCACGAAGTAGCCGGACGGGCTACTCCGCGAACGTCGCCGACAGCGCCTCGGCGAGACCGGGCACCAGCCCCGCGCCGGTGAGGACCTCGGTCGGGGCGTCCTTCTCGCGCAGCCGGAGGGCCGAGTCGCGGGTGCCGTCACGCAGGACGCCGACCGTCATCCGGACCTCGTGCCGGTCGGGGTGGTCCGCCACCCACTTCGTGAGCTTCGCGTCGCTCAGGCCCTTGGGAACCTGGGCCTCGGCGGACGGGGGCAGCATCAGCCGCTCCACGGTGAGGGCGCAGCCGACCACGGCGTCGGGCCAGGCGATCGTGGCGAGGAACTCGTCGAGCGGCTTGTCCGTCGGCACTTCGTCCTGCTCGATCGGGGTCAGACCGGTGGTCTCGGGCGCGTCCTGAAGGCCGAGCTGGGCGGCGAGCGACGGTTCCTGAGTGCGCAGCCGAGCGGTGTCTACGAGGGCGAAAAGGCGGGCGGGCTGGTCCCAGCCGAGGCCGGAGGCGTACTCGTCGATCTCGAGTACGGCCCGGGTGAGCGGGCTCGCCGCCATGGGAGTGTTGGACATGGTCACAATCCTGCCTCGTTCAGGGGTGGAATCGGGAACCGAGTAAACGGTGAGTAAGTTGCATAGGTGTGGGCCCACGATCACGGGGGGCCACGAACGGTCCACGAACACGCGGGCCTGACGGATCAACTGCGACTTTCGAGGTGCGCACCTTGGCTTTCCAGATGCCGGACCGCGGCGGAGGCCCCACGGGGCCGCGGATCAGAGTGGGCCGCCCGTCCCGGCGCGTCCGGACCCTGCTCATGACGCTGGGCGTCCTTGCCGTACTCGGCATGGCGTTCACCATGTTCGCCGGGTTCTGGACGGACTGGCTCTGGTACCGCTCGGTGAATTACTCGTCGGTCTTCACGACCACGCTGTGGACCAAGATCGGGCTGTTCTTCGTGTTCGGCCTGCTGATGGCCCTCGCGGTCGGGTTCAACATCTGGCTGGCCCACCGGATGCGGCCGCCGCTCAGCGCGATGTCGGTGGAGCAGCAGAGCCTCGACCGCTACCGCATGGGCATCGCGCCGTACAAGACATGGCTGCTGCTTGGCATCACCGCTCTGGTCGGCCTGATCGCGGGCGCCTCCGCGGCGGGCCAGTGGCGGACCTGGCTGATGTGGGTCAACGGGGTGCCCTTCCACCAGAAGGACCCGCAGTTCCACCTCGACGTGTCCTTCTTCGCCTTCGACCTGCCCTGGTACCGGTTCCTGCTCGGCTTCGGCTTCGCCGCCACGATCCTCTCGCTGATCGCCGCCGCGCTCACCCACTACCTGTACGGCGGCCTGCGCGTCACCAGCCCGGGCGCGCGCGCCACCGCCGCGGCCACCGGACACCTGTCGGTGCTGCTGGGCATCTTCGTCACGCTGAAGGCGGTCGCCTACTGGCTCGACCGCTACGGCCTGGCGGTGAAGTCCAGTGACTTCAAGGCGACGGACAACTGGACGGGCCTGAGGTACGTCGACGCCAACGCCTACCTGCCGGCCAAGACGATCCTGTTCTGCATCGCCGTCATCTGCGCCCTGCTGTTCTTCGCCACCCTGTGGCGGCGCACCTGGCAGCTGCCGGTCATCGGCTTCGGCCTCATGGTGCTCTCGGCGATCCTCATCGGCGGGCTGTACCCGGCGATCGTCCAGAAGTTCCAGGTCCAGCCGAACGAGCAGGCCAAGGAAGCCCCGTACGTCGAGAAGAACCTCAAGGCGACCCGCGAGGCGTACGGCATCGACGGCGCGCAGGTCACGGAGTACACGGGCACGAGTACCACCAAGGACAAGACGACGCTGCGCGACGACGTCGACGCCACGGCGAGCATCCGCGTCCTGGACCCGAACATCGTCTCCCCGACGTACCAGCAGCTCCAGCAGATGCGGAAGTACTACGCGTTCCCGACCAACCTGGACGTGGACCGCTACAACGTGAAGGGGTCCGACCAGGACACCGTCATCGGTCTGCGCGAGTTGAACCTCGCGGGCGTCGACAAGCAGAACTGGATCAACAACCACTTCCGCTACACCCACGGCTACGGCGTGGTCGCCGCCAGGGGCACCACCGCCGACGCCGAGGGCCGACCGCTCTTCACCGAGTCCAACCTGCCCTCCGAGGGCGACCTGGGCACGTACCAGCAGCGGGTCTACTACGGCGAGAAGACGACCACGTACTCGATCGTCGGCGGTCCCCAGAAGGAGATCGACTACTCCGACGACGCGGGTGAGAAGACCACCAGCTACACCGGCAAGAGCGGGGTAAACCTCTCCAACCCGGTCAACCGGGCCGCCTACGCTGTGGCGTTCGGCGAACCGCAGATCCTGTACTCCGGCGCCATCGGCGAGGGTTCGCGGATCCTGTACAACCGCACGCCGAAGGAGCGCGTCGAGGCGGTCGCCCCGTGGCTGACGATCGACGGCGACGCCTACCCGGCCGTGGTCGACGGCAAGATCCAGTGGATCGTCGACGCGTACACGACGACGAACGGCTACCCGTACGCCTCCCGTACGACCCTCGGCGACACCACGGCGGACTCGCTGACCGCGACGAACGACAACCGCGCGGTGGTGGCCCAGCAGAACCAGGTCAACTACATCCGCAACTCGGTGAAGGCCACCGTCGACGCGTACACCGGCCAGGTCAAGCTCTACCAGTGGGATACCGAGGACCCGGTCCTGAAGACCTGGATGAAGGCGTTCCCCGGCACGGTGAAGTCCAAGTCGTCCATCTCCGACGCGCTGATGGCTCATCTCCGGTACCCGCAGGACCTGTTCAAGGTCCAGCGGGAACTGCTCACCCGCTATCACGTGAAGGACGCCACGACGTTCCTCAGCGGCAGCGAGGTGTGGCAGGTGCCGGACGACCCGTCCAACAAGTCGGGCGACGCGGTGCCGCCGTACTACCTGAGCATGAAGATGCCCGACCAGAAGGCGCAGGCGTTCTCGCTGACGACGACGTTCACGCCCAACGGCCGGGACAACCTCAGCGCGTTCATGGCGGTCGACTCCGAGGCGGGCACCCCCGACTACGGCAAGATCAGAGTTCTGAAGCTGCCGACCAGCACGACCGTCGACGGACCCAAACAGGTACAGAGCCAGTTCAACTCCGAACAGGACATCGCCGAGTCCATCAGACTCCTGAAGGGCGGCGACTCCGACATCGAGTACGGCAACCTGCTGACGGTGCCGCTCGACGGTGGTCTGCTGTACGTGGAGCCTGTCTATGTGCGCGGTGGCGGGCTCAAGTACCCGCTGCTGAAGAAGGTGTTGGTGACCTACGGCGGCAACACCGCCTTCGAGGACACCCTGGACGAGGCTCTCAACAAGGTCTTCGGCGCGGAGGGCACGACCCCGCCGCCGGCGGACGAGGGCGGCGGCACGACCCCGCCGCCGACGTCGTCCAACCCGACGGTCCGGGAGGCGTTGGCCGATGCCCAGAAGGCCTTCGACGCCGGCCAGGAGGCCCTGAAGAAGCCCGACTGGGACGCGTACGCCAAGGCGCAGCAGGATCTCGAGGCGGCGCTGAAGCGGGCGGAGGACGCGCAGGCGACGGCCGACAAGGGGGCGAAGGCCAGTAGCAGCCCGAGTCCGAGCAGTTCGGCGAGCCCGAGCGGCGGCTCCGGGGGTACTGCCAGTAGCAGTCCGAGCCCCAGTCCCAGTCCCAGCAGCGGCTGATCATGCCCGCTCCGCGTCGTGGTACGGTTGTGGAACACGACGCGGGGTGGAGCAGCTCGGTAGCTCGCTGGGCTCATAACCCAGAGGTCGCAGGTTCAAATCCTGTCCCCGCTACTGAAGACGAAGGCCCGGATCCTTATTCAGGATCCGGGCCTTCGTGGTGTGCGAACGCATGTGCCGGGGGGTCTGACGGCCGCGCCGCTGAGGGGAGTTGAGCTATCTGTGTTTCACTTGTCTCTCTGTGGGCATGTCGACAAAACGCTGAAGTGACCTTACGGGCCGCGGTATACCAGGTGTACCCGGGTTGCGGGTGGTGCGACGATGGACGTTATGGGGGACAAGGCAACTCTGTTCGAGACAGGGCGGTTTGTGCAGCCTTCCGGTGAGGAAGCGACCCCGGACGAGAGCCGGGACGAGACGGCGGACGCCGTCGAGACGGGGGAGGCCGTCGAGGAGATGGGCCTGCGGCTCGCGGCGGAAGCCGGCGACGCCGAGGCCGTGAGCGTCCTCGGGGCCATGTTGCTGCGCCGCGGCGACCTCGACGGAGCCGAGCCCTATCTGCGTGCCGCCACCGCGGAGGGCGACCGGGCCGCCGCCAACAACCTGGGCGTCCTCCTCCACCAGCGCGGTTACCCCGACGAGGCGGCCGGATGGTGGCGGGTCGCCGCCGTCGCCGGCTCCGCCGCGGCCGCGCACGCCCTGGGCCGGCACCGTCGCGAGTGCGGCGACGAGCCGGCCGCCGAGTACTGGCTGCGCCAGTCCGCCGAACAGGGGCACGCGCTCGGCGCATACGCCCTCGCCGACCTGCTCGAGCACCGCGGAGACGCCGGGGCCGAGCAGTGGATGCGGGCCGCCGCCGAGCGCGGGCACCGGGAAGCGGCGTACCGGCTGGCCCGCGCCCTCGACCACAAGGAGTGCCGCCGCGGTCCGGAGTGCCAGGAGCGCCGGGGCTCCCGCACGGACGGCGACGCGGACGAGTGCGGCCATGACAGCGGTGTCACCGCACGGGCGGAGGCCGAGCAGTGGTACCGCCAGGCCGCCGCGCGCGGACACCGCCGGGCCGCCCTGCACCTCGGGACGATCCTGGAGGGACGCGGCCAACTGAAGGAGGCCGGACGCTGGTACCTGACCTCCGCCAAGGACGGCGAGGCGCGGGCCGCCTGCGCGCTCGGGTTCCTGCTGCGCGACGCCGGCGACACCGAGAGCGCGGCCATCTGGTGGCTGCGGGCCGCACAGGAAGGCGACGGCAACGCGGCGAACGCACTGGGCGCGCTGCACGCCGAGCGGGGACAGACCCAGACCGCCGAGCGGTGGTACCGGGCCGCGATGGACGCAGGTGACGACAACGGCGCCTACAACCTCGCCCTGCTCTGCGCCGAGCAGGGCCGCACCGTACAGGCCGAGCAGTGGTACCGGCGCGCCGCCTACGCCGGGCACCGGGAGGCGGCCAACGCGCTCGCCGTCCTGCTGCTCCAGGGCGGCGACACGGCCGGGGCCGAGCCCTGGTTCTCCAAGGCCGCGGAAGCGGGCAGCGTCGACGCCGCGTTCAACCTCGGGATCCTGTTCGCGGGGCGGGGCGAGGAGGCCGTCGCGCTGCGCTGGTACGAGCGGGCGGCGGCCGCCGGGCACACCGAGGCGGCGCTCCAGGTCGGCATCGCGCGACTGCGGGACGGGGACGAGCGGGAGGCCGAACGGCATCTGCGGTGCGCCGCCGGCGGGGGGAGCGCGGAAGCGGCGTACCGGCTGGCGGCCGTACTGGACGCACGGCGGCCGCAGCAGCCCGCGCACGAGCTCGGGGAGATCGTGCACGAGAAGACCGAATGCGAGGAGTGGTACGAGCGGGCGGCGACCCAGGGACACCGGCGGGCCCAGGTCAGGGTCGGGATGCTGGCCGCCGCGCGGGGTGACGTGGTGGAGGCTGCGCGGTGGTACCGGACGGCCGCGGAGGCCGGGTCGCGCAACGGTGCCTTCAACCTCGGGCTGCTGCTCGCGCGGGAGGGCAGCGAGCCCGAGGCGGCTGTGTGGTGGACGCGGGCCGCTGACGCGGGGCACGGGCGGGCGGCTTTGCGGCTCGCCCTGGTCTACGCGCGTCGCGGGGAGCTGGCGGAGGGGCAGCGGTGGGCGGACCGGGCGGTGTCGCTGGGGCCTGCGGAGGTGGCCAAGCGGGCGGCTCGGTTGCGGGACGCGCTGCGGGAAGAGCTTTCTGCCTGACGGTGCGTTGGGTGGGGGCGGTGCTCTGGCTGGCGCCGTGCCTTGTGCCGTGCCTTGCGCTGTGGTGGTGCACTGGTTGGGGCGGTGCACTTGTGCGGTGGTGGTGCTCCGGCTGGGGCCGTGGTTTGTGCTGTGGTGGTGCCTCCGCGCACGGCAGAGCCTCCTGGCCGGGGCTGTGGCTTGCGCTGCGACCGGGTCTGCTGTTTGCGTTCAGCGTTCAGCGCTTGGTGTTGCGTGCGGTGGGTTTCTCGCCCCCGCCGCCCCTTCCCTTCCCGTCCCCGGGGGCTGCGCCCCCGGACCCCCCTGCCGGCCCTGAACGGGCCTTGTCCTCAAACGCCGGACGGGCTGGAAGGGCCGGAGCGGGCTGGAGGAGACCGGACGGGCTGGAAGGGCCGGGCGGGGTGGAGAGGCCGGATGGGGCCGGGCGGGGTGGAGGAGTCGGGACGGGCTGGAGGGGCTGGGCGGGGCTGGGCGGGCTGGAGGGGCCGGGACGGGCTGGAGGGGCCGGGACGGGCTGGAGGGGCTGGGCGGGGTGGAGTGGGCCGGGCGGGGTTGGGTGGAGGGGGTTGACCTGCGTTAACGGGGGTCGGGTAATGGATTTGCCTTTGCCCTTCGCCTTCACGTAACGTTGCATTCAACGGCGCGGGGTGGAGCAGCTCGGTAGCTCGCTGGGCTCATAACCCAGAGGTCGCAGGTTCAAATCCTGTCCCCGCTACTAAAGGCCGAGGGCCGGAATCCGAAAGGGTTCCGGCCCTCGGTCGTTTGACGTCAAGCGCAGTCACGGACGTCACGGCTGTACCGGTCCATGGCCGGCGGCTTCCTCGTGCAGGCGACGCCTGACGATATGACCGGACGTCAGGTCCGGGTACCCGTTGCGGTCGCGGAGGGGCCGGGGTGGAACGGCGGGGTGCGGGCGGGAGTTACGCCGCCGCGCAGTTCGGGCAGATCCCGCGGTACGTCACCTCGACGTCCGAGACCGAGAAGCCGAAGCGTTCCGAGTCGGGGAGGTCGGCCAGCGGGTTGCCGCTCGGATGGACGTCCTTGATCGCGCCGCACCGGGCGCACACCAGGTGGTGGTGCGGGCGGTGCGCGTTCGGGTCGTAGCGCTTGGCCCGCCGGTCGGTGGCGACCTCGAGGACCTCGCCGAGGGAGACCAGTTCGCCGAGCGTGTTGTAGACGGTCGCCCGGGAGATCTCGGGCAGCCGGACGACGGCCCTGGAGTGCACCTCGTCGGCGGTCAGGTGGACGTGTTCGCCGTCGAGCACCTCGGCCACGACGCGCCGTTGCGCGGTCATCCGCCATCCGCGTCCGCGCAGTCGCTCCAGAAGGTCGCTCATGCGATCAGCCTAGCAGTCAAGGAGACCAGGTCCCGAATGAGTGTGACTTTAGATTCCTGACTGACTTGGATGGAGTCCATTGTGGGATCAGGTCGAGTAATTGAGTCGACGAGACCGTGGCAGGCCGGCCACGTGGGGCCGGGTATGGCGCGGCCTGCGGCACTGGACCGCTTGTCGTGGGCGGACGGGCCGGGCCGGGTTCCCCTCGGGGCGCCCGGCCCGGCAGTGCGCTCAGGCCGGTACCTGCTGTCGGGCCGGCGCCCAGCAGCGGATGATGTCGCGGACCGAGACGATGCCGGCCGGTTCGTCGCGGTCGAGGACGATCAGATGCCGGAAGCCGCCGTGGGCCATGGCCCGGGCCGCCTCCTCCAGGGTCCAGGCCGGAGAGGCGAAGACGACGTCGTTGGTGGTGTGGGCGTGGGTGCGTTCGGTGTCCGGGTCCTGGCCCAGGCCCACCGAGTTGAGGATGTCCCGCTCGGTGAGGATGCCGATGCCGCCGGCGTCGGGATCCAGGACGACGGCCGCGCCGACACGGCGGGCGGCCATCAGGGCGGCGGCCTGACGGAGGGTGTGGGCGGGGCCGATGGTGAGGACCACCGTGCTCATGGCGTCGCGGACGAGCATGGCTGGAGCCACCTCCTAAGAATCCACGGTTGTTCGTGGATTCACAAGTTCACAAGTGGGGGGTGCTGTCAGCGTGGCAGGTAAAGCAGGGGTCAACAAGAGGGCGCGCGCAGCCAATTGAGGGCGCGCGCGCTCATCTGTGAGTCTCCGGGAGTCTCGGGCCGGCTTCTCAGTGCCGCTCGTTCAGATAACCCAGCAGCTCCTCGTGCAGCAGTCCGTTCGACGCGGCCGCGTTGCCGCTGTGCGGACCCGGGCGGCCGTCGAGGCCCGTGAACGTGCCGCCGGCCTCCGCCACGACGATCGCCGTGGCGGCCATGTCCCAGAGGGAGAGCTCCGGTTCGGCACAGAGGTCGACCGAGCCCTCGGCGACCATCATGTAAGGCCAGAAGTCGCCGTACGCGCGCGTGCGCCACACCTCGCGGGTGAGGTCGAGGAAGCCGTTCAGGTGCCCGCGCTCCTCCCAGCCGGTCAGCGAGGAGTACGCGAAGGAGGCGTCCGAGAGCTCCGAGACGCGCGAGACGCGCAGCCGGCTCGCGGAGGTCAGGCTGCGGCCGGTGAAGGCGCCGTGCCCCTTCGCGGCCCACCAGCGACGGCCGAGCGCCGGTGCGGAGACGACGCCGACCACGGGCTGGTAGCCCCCCTCGCCCGCCTCCGTCAGCGAGATGAGGGTGGCCCAGACCGGAACGCCCCGTACGTAGTTCTTCGTGCCGTCGATCGGATCGATCACCCAGCGGCGGGGGCCGGTGCCCTGGATGCCGTACTCCTCGCCGAGGATGGCGTCCCGCGGGCGGGCCCGCTGGAGCTGGCCGCGGATGAGCTCCTCGGCGGCCTTGTCGGCCTCGCTCACCGGGGTCATGTCCGGTTTGGTCTCGACCTTGAGGTCGAGGGCCTTGAATCGGTCCATGGTCACGGCGTCGGCGGCGTCCGCGAGGACGTGCGCGAGTCGGAGGTCGTCGTGGTAGTCCGGCATGGGACGAACCGTATCCGCCGAAGGTGAGAAGGGGCCACAGTGGACCGCGAGGTGGACCGCCCAGGTGGACGGCGAGGTGGACGGCGTGGAGGCCGTGGACGCCGGGAAACCCCCGGCACGGCCGTCGGTCGCCACCGCCACCCCCGACCCGGTCCGCGAACCGTCGGTTGCCCCGCGACCCTTGACAGTGCACCCGCGCGCGTCAAACCTGGGCGCAGAGCCGCTCGCCCAGGGAGGCGATGATGCCTGCAGCGCGGGAATCCCTGCTGGACGCCGCCTTCAAGGCGCTCGCACGAAGGCCGTGGGCCGCGGTGCGGATGGTGGACGTCGCCGCGGCGGCCGGGGTGTCCCGGCAGACGCTGTACAACGAGTTCGGCAGCAAGGAGGGCCTGGCCCGGGCGCTCGTCCGACGCGAGGCCGACGGGTACCTCGCCGGGGTCGAGCGGGCGCTGGCCGTACGCGGCGACGCCCGGGATCGACTCATCGCCACCGCCGAGTGGACCGCTTCCGCCGCCCGCGAGAACGTCCTCGTCAGGGCCGTCCTCACCGGCTTCTGGAGCGAGCGCCTGCCCTCGCCGTCGCTCTCGGCGGTGCCGTCCTCCTCCGCCGTGCCGGCCCAGCGGCGGGCGGACGGGCCGCTGCCCTCGCCCGGCGACCTCGTGGGTGCCGTCCGTGACCGGGCGGTGGCCGTGCTGTCCGGTCCCGGCGCCGTCCGGGCCGACGCCGCCGACCTGGCCCGCTCCTGCGAACTCGCCGTCCGGCTCGCGCTGTCCTGCGTGGCCGCGCCGCCGCCGGGCGAGGACGGGTTGGCGGAACTGGTGCGGGGGGCTCTGCAACGACAGTCGGCCGACGGCCGGGTCAGTGAGCCGAGCCGGACAGCTGGAGCCCGATCACTCCCATGATCACCAGGCTGATCGAGACGATCTTCAGGACCGACACCAGGTCGCCCAGGAAGATCATGCCGTAGATCGCGGTGCCCGCCGCGCCGATGCCCGTCCACACGGCGTAGGCGGGGCCCACGTCGAGCTTCTTCAGGGAGAGGGTCAGCAGACCGAAGCTCCCCAGGGCGAAGGCGCAGAAGGCGATGGTGGGCCAGAGCCTCGTGAAGCCGTGGGACAGCTTGAGGCAGACGGCGAAACCGGTCTCGAGCAACCCGGCCACGACGACCAGCAGCCACGCCATGTGCTGTCCCTCCGTTTGCCCGGCCCGGTCAGGCTCGGTGCGATTATGCACTTACCGGGCCCGGGCGGACGCAAACAACGCGGTGGTCAGCCGGTGGATCAGCCGGTGATCCGTCGGTGATCGGTCGGCGAACAGGTGGGTGAACGAGCCGGGGGATCAGTCGCCTTCCGTGCGTTCCCGCGTGGACAGCAGCCGGCGCAGGGAGTACAGGCGCGCCGGGTCGGCGTGGCCGTCGGCGACCCACGTGTCCAGCGCGCAGTCCGGCTCGTCGTGACTGCACGCGCGCGGGCAGCCCTCCGTGCCCGGCACCAGGTCGGGGAAGGCGAGGACCACCCGGGACGGGTCGACATGGTGCAGGCCGAAGGACCGCACGCCGGGGGTGTCGATCACCCAGTCGTCCGTGCCCGCCAGGGGCAGGGCCAGCGCCGACGTCGTGGTGTGGCGGCCGCGGCCGGTCACCGCGTTCACATGGCCGGTCACCCGTCGCCGCTCCTCCGGGACCAGCGCGTTGACCAGGGTGGTCTTCCCGACGCCCGAATGACCGACGAACGCCGTGATCCGCCCGGCCAGGAACGTGCGCACCCGGTCCGCCGCGTCGCCGTTCTCCAGCTCGTCGCGGCTGGTGACGACGTACGGGATGTCGAGATGGCCGTACAGCTCCAGCAGCTTGTCCGGCGAGGCCAGGTCCGACTTCGTCATGACCAGCAGGGGGGTGAGGCCGGCGTCGAAGGCCGCCACCAGGCAGCGGTCGATCAGCCGCGGGCGGGGCTCGGGGTCGGCGAGGGCGGTGACCACGGCGAGCTGGTCGGCGTTGGCCACGACGACGCGCTCGTAGGGGTCGTCGTCGTCCGCGGTGCGGCGCAGTGCCGAGGTGCGCTTCTCGATGCGGACGATGCGGGCCAGGGTGTCCTTCTTGCCGGACAGGTCGCCGACGATCGCGACCCGGTCGCCCACGATCGCGGCCTTGCGGCCCAGCTCGCGGGCCTTCATCGCCATCACGATCCGGTCGTCGACCAGACAGGTCAGCCGGCCCCGGTCCACGGTGAGGACCATGCCCTCGGCGGCGTCCTCGTGCTTGGGCCGGATGTGCGTGCGAGGCCGGTTGCCCTTGCGGTTCGGGCGGCTGCGGATGTCGTCCTCGTCGGTGTTCTTGCTGTAGCGGCGCATGGCGAAAGTCCCTATACCCCGAGCATCCCGGTCCACAGTTCCGGGAAGTCCGGCAGCGTCTTCGCCGTCGTCGCCACATTCTCGACCTGCACGCCCTCCACCGCCAGGCCGATGATCGCGCCGGCCGTCGCCATGCGGTGGTCGTCGTAGGTGTGGAAGATCCCGCCGTGCAGCCGGCGCGGACGGATGTGCAGACCGTCGGCGGTCTCCGTCACATCGCCGCCGAGTTCGTTGATCTCCTTGGTCAGCGCGGCCAGCCGGTCCGTCTCGTGCAGGCGCAGGTGGGCCACGCCCCGCAGGGTGGACGGGGAGTCCGCGAGGGCGGCGACGGCCGCGATGCCCGGGGTCAGCTCGCCGACGTCACCCAGATCGACGTCGATGCCGTGGATCGAGCCGGAGCCGGTGAAGACCAGACCGTAGTCGGCCAGTTCGCAGGAGCCGCCCATCTCGGTGAAGATCTCGCGCAGCCGGTCACCCGGCTGGGTGGTGCGGGCCGGCCAGTCCGGGATCAGCACCCGGCCGCCCGTCACCAGCGCCGCCGCCAGGAACGGCTGGGCGTTGGACAGGTCCGGCTCGATCGTCAGGTCCCGGCCCAGCAGGGCGCCCGGGGTGACCCGCCAGACGTTCGGCTCGCCGCCCGACTCCGGGGTGTCCACCTGGGCGCCGACCGCGCGCAGCATGTCGACCGTCATCCGGATGTGCGGCATGGAGGGCAGCGAGGAGCCGGTGTGGCGGACCTCCACCCCCTGGTTGAAGCGGGGGCCGGAGAGGAGCAGGGCCGACACGAACTGGGACGAGGACGAGGCGTCGATCTCCACCGCCCCGCCGTCCAGCGCGCCCGAGCCGTGCACGGTCAGCGGCAGCGCGCCGCGGCCGTCGTCGTCGATCCGGGCGCCGAGCACGCGCAGCGCGTCGATGACGCCGTTCAGGGGACGCTCGTACGCGCGCGGGTCGCCGTCGAAGCGGACGGGGCCGTCGGCGAGGGCGGCGACCGGCGGCAGGAAGCGCATCACCGTGCCGGCGTTGCCGACGTCGACCGTGGCCGGTCCGCGCAGCCCTGCGGGGAGGACCCGCCAGGCCTCGCCGGTGCCGTCGGGGCTCCCCGCGCCGGAGGAGCTGGACGACACGGTCTCCTCGATGCCGACACCCATCTCGCGCAGGGCGCCCGCCATCAGCAGGGTGTCGCGGGAGCGGAGGGGGCGGCGCAGCCAGCCCGGCTCGGAGGCGAGGGAGGCGAGGACGAGGGCGCGGTTGGTGACGGACTTCGACCCCGGCACGTGGACCGTCGCGGCGACGGCCTCGCTCGCGTGCGGGGCGGGCCAGAGGGCGGTGTGTGCGGGGTTCGGCGGCATGACCCCCACTCTAATGAACTTGGGAGGCCGTCGTCCGGGCGCGAGCGCGTCGTGGCTGGTCGCGCCCCGCGCCCGAAGCCGCGGATGTCACAGGTCCAGCAGCCAGCGTCCCCCGCCCAGCAGCGCGCACAGACTCACCGCGTGGAAGAGGAACAGCCACAGGCCCGCCGGTACGTGCGTCAGGCGTGACAACTGGTCCGCGTCCGAGTCGCCCGCGCCGCCGCGTGAGCGCTTCGCCTGGAGCTCGAAGGCCGGCCGTACACCGCCCAGCAGCAGGAACCACACCACCGCGTACGCGAAGGCCGCCTGCACCTGCGGTCCCGCCAGCCAGGACACCAGCAGGAAGGTGCCGCCGGTGAGGACCACGGTGAGGGCGCCGTACGCGTTGCGGATCATCACCAGCATCACGACCAGCAGGGCCGTGGCCACCCACAGCAGCAGGGTGATGCGGCCGGCCCCGAGGAGGGCGGCGCCGCCCAGGCCGAGCAGCGGGGGAGCGGTGTAGCCGGCGGCGGCGGTGAGGATCATGCCGAGGCCGTGCGGCTTGCCGCGGCTGAGGGTCAGGCCGCTGGTGTCGGAGTGCAGCCGGATCCCGGTCAGCTGCCGGCCGGTCAGCAGCGCGACCAGACCGTGACCGCCCTCGTGGGCGATGGTGATCGCGTTGCGCGATATCCGCCACAGGGTGTGCGGCACGACGACCGCGAGGGCCGCGACCGCCGTGGCGATCACCACCCACAGGTCGGGATAAGGCTGGGTGCCGACGAGCCGGTCCCACAGGTCGGGCAGCGCGAGGGCGGCGGTGCTCTCCATGTTCTCTGGTGGCTCCCTTTCGGCTTTCGGCTCACGAAGTCTGGCAGTGTGGCACGTATGTGCGGACGGTATGCAGCGAGTCGCAGGCCCGAGGATCTCGCAGGAGTCTTTGAAATCGAGCAGTGGTCGCCCGAGGAGACCTTGGAACCCGATTACAACGTGGCGCCGACCAAGGAGGTCTACGCCGTCCTCGACCGTCCGTTGAGAGACGCCGACGACAAGCGCCCGGTTCGGCAGCTGCGGAAGCTGAAGTGGGGACTGGTCCCCTCCTGGTCGAAGACCCCCGAGGGCGGGGCGCGGATGATCAACGCGCGCGCCGAGACCGTCCACGAGAAGCCCTCGTACCGCCGCGCCTTCGCCACCCGGCGCTGCGTCCTGCCCGCCGACGGCTACTTCGAGTGGGTCACCGGCGTCCAGGAGCGCGATCTGGAGGTCGAGGGGAAGAAGAAGCGGCCGCGCAAGCAGCCCTACTTCGTGCTCCCGGCCGACGGCTCGGTCTTCGCGATGGCCGGGCTCTACGAGTTCTGGCGGGACCGGACCCTGCCCGACGACCATCCGCAGGCCTGGTGGGCGACCTGCTCGGTGATCACCACCGAGGCGGAGACCTCCTCGCTCGCCGTGGCCCCCGCCGAGGGCCCGCACGCCCTCGCCGACATCCATCCGCGGATGCCGCTGATGCTCACCCCGGACCGCTGGGACGCCTGGCTCGACCCGGCGCGGACGGACATCGACGACCTGCGCTCCCTCCTCGAACCGCCGCCGGCCGGACTGATGCGCGCCTACCCGGTGTCCACGGCCGTCAGCAACGTCCGCAACAACGGCCCGGAGCTGCTGAAGGAGCTGGAGGGGCCCGAGGAGGGCACACTCTTCTGACGTGAGCACCGGAACGGTCGTGAGCACCGAAACAGCGGAGACTGAGGCGGGCACCGCCCGTATCACCTGGCACCACGCGAAGAAGCCGCGGCTCGTCCTCGCCGTCAGCCATGGCGCCGGGGGCGGTGTCGAGGCCCGGGATCTCCAGGCACTCGCCGTCGTGCTCCCCGGACACGGGGTGAGCGTCGCACTGGTCGAGCAGCCCTGGCGGGTGGCCGGCAAGAAGGTCGCGCCCGCGCCGAAGACCCTCGACGCCGGCTGGCGCGGGATCTGGCCGGCCGTCGTCGCGCCCGGGCTGCCGGTGATCTCGGGAGGACGGTCGGCGGGCGCGCGGGTGGCCTGCCGTACCGCCGGCGAGCTCGGGGCGCACGCCGTGCTGGCGCTGAGCTTTCCGCTCCACCCGCCGGGCAGACCGGAGAAATCCCGCGCCGGTGAGCTGCTCGGCGCGGGGGTGCCGACCCTTGTCGTCCAGGGCGGCAACGACCCGTTCGGCAGGCCGGACGAGTTTCCCGGGGGCGGGTACGAACTCGTGGAAGTGCCGTACGGCGATCACGGGTTCGCGGTGCCCAAGCGCGCCGGGGTCACGCAGGAGGAGACGCTGGAGGTCGTCACCGCCGGATGCGTCCGGTGGGTCGGGTCACTCATGTGAACGGGTGGGGAATGTGGAGGGGCCGGACGCTGTTGAGGCGGACAGAAGTGCTGAACAACCGGCACCGACGTCAGTGGGAGAGGAAGTCCGCCGCATGGGTTCGACCATCTGCCCGAGCCGCAGCAGCCGCACAGATCTGGACTGGACGGTCCTGCACGCGGCGAGGACCGCTCCTATTCGGGCGGCGGCAAGCTCGGGTAGTCGTCTATCCTCCGATTCGAGTGGGATCGGTTTCGGTTCCACCCGCGATCTTGAGGAGGTGGGTCCGGTCACCGGTACCGACGCAGGGGCCGACAACGGCCAGGCGGAGCTGCCCGAGGGCCAGGGCGTGAGCGGGGAGACGGGCACGGAGTCCACCGCGGAGCGTAGTGCGCGCTTCGAGCGGGACGCGCTCGAGTTCCTCGACCAGATGTACTCGGCCGCGCTGCGTATGACGCGCAACCCGGCGGACGCCGAAGACCTGGTGCAGGAGACGTACGCGAAGGCGTACGCGTCCTTCCACCAGTTCCGTGAGGGCACCAACCTCAAGGCCTGGCTGTACCGGATCCTCACCAACACCTTCATCAACTCGTACCGCAAGAAGCAGCGTGAACCCCAGCGCAGCGCGGCCGAGGAGATCGAGGACTGGCAGCTGGCGCGGGCGGAGTCGCACATGTCCACCGGTCTGCGCTCCGCCGAGTCGCAGGCGCTGGACCACCTGCCCGACTCGGACGTGAAGGCGGCGCTCCAGGCCATCCCCGAGGAGTTCCGGATCGCCGTGTATCTCGCGGACGTAGAGGGCTTTGCGTACAAGGAGATCGCGGACATCATGGGGACACCCATCGGTACGGTGATGTCCCGGCTGCACCGGGGCCGCCGTCAACTGCGCGGCATGCTCGAGGACTACGCCCGTGAGCGCGGGCTGGTCCCGGCCGGTGCCGGAGAGTCGAACGAAGCGAAAGGTTCGGGCTCATGAGCTGCGGAGATCCGCACGAGACGGACTGCGGTGAGGTCCTCGACCACCTGTACGAGTATCTCGACAGCGAGATGCCTCCTCTGGACCGGGACAAGTTCCAGCACCACTTCGAGGAGTGCTCCCCCTGCCTCGAGAAGTACGGGCTGGAGGAGGCCGTGAAGAAGCTGGTCAAGCGGTGCTGCGGCAGTGACGACGTGCCGACCGATCTACGCGCGAAGGTGATGGGCCGGATCGACCTGATCCGCTCCGGCCAGACCGTCCCCGAGCACGACGTGACGGCGACGACGCAGGAGACCTGAGCTCCCGTCACTCGAATGTGCTAATCCGCGGCTGATGCCCGCGGACCCTCCCCCAGCCGTCCTAGGCTCCTGAGCCTGACACGCACGGCTGGGGGAGGCGTCATGAAGGGGATCCCGGCGCGGGCGCGCGCGTACGCCGCCTGTGTCGCCCTCGGCGCACTGCTCTGCACGGCCCCTTCGCTCCCCGGCGCCCGTACCCCGTGGTGGGCCGTCGCCCTGCTCGCCGCGCTGTACGCCGGCGGCGAGCAGATCGCCCGGCGCAGGTACGCCGGCACCCTCCACCCCGTGCTGCTGGCCGGGGCGTTCCTGCTCGCGCCGGCCGCGGCCGCTCTCGTCCCGCTGCCCGGGGCGCTGTTCTCGCACGTCGAGCAGCGCCCCTTTCTGCTGCGCCGGGTCTGGCGGGCCGCCCATTCGTCGCTCGCCGTGTGGGCCGCCGCCCGGGTGCACTGGGCGCTCGGCGGGCGGGACGCCGTGGCCGGCTCCGACGTGCCGCACGCGCTGGTGCCGGCGGGCGCGGCCGTGCTGGTGTTCTGCGCCGCGCTCGCCCTGCTGGACGGCGGGATGCTGGCGCTCGCCGAGGGGCTGCCGCCGCGGCGGGTCTGCCGGGGGCTGTTCCTGCGCTCCCTGGCGCCGCTGGCCGTGCACGGGCTCGCCGGGCTGATGATGGCCGTGCTGTGGCGCAGCCCGTACGGGCCCGTGGCCGCCCTGCTCGTGCTGTTCCCGACGGCCGTGTCGTGGTGGGTGTTCGCGCAGTACCACCGGGAGCGCGCCGCCCACCAGGCGACGATCCGCGCCCTCGTGCAGGCCGTCGACATCAAGGACGGCTACACGCGCGGGCACAGTGAACGCGTCGGCCAGGCCTCGGTGCTGATCGGGCGCGAACTGGGGATGGACGAAGGTCGGATCGAGATGCTCCGCTTCGCCGGGATCCTGCACGACGTCGGCAAACTCGGCGTCCCCACCCGGCTGTTGCGCAAGGACGGGCCGCTCACGCCGCAGGAGCGGCGGGTGATCGAGCTGCACCCCGAGTACGGGCACGAGATCACCCGCGGGATCTCGTTCCTCGGGGAGGCCCGCTCGGCGATCCTGCACCACCACGAGCGCATCGACGGCCGGGGCTACCCGTACGGTCTTGTGGGCAGCCAGATCCCGGAGCCGGCCCGGGTGGTCGCCGTCGCGGACGCCTTCGACGCCATGACGTCCACCCGGTCCTACAGCAGGGCCCGGCCGGTGCACGTGGCCCTGGAGGAGCTGCGGCGGTGCGCGGGAGCCCAGTTCGACCCCCGGATGGTCGCGGCGCTGACGCACGTCGTCGCGCGCGACGGCTGGCATCCGGTGGTGACCGCCGAGGAGAGCCGGCCGGCCGTGCCCTCGCCCGCCCAGACCCCCGAGGACCGGTCCGGGGCACGCCGATGACCGCCCGCCGCTCCCACCGCGCCCTCCACGCCGTCGCCGCCCTGCTCGTCACCGTCTCCCTCCTGGTCACGTTCATGACGGGCGTCCAGGAACGCCCCGTCGCGCTCGCCTTCGGTATCCTCGTCGCCGCCGGTGAGCTGACCCGCCCGCAGAGCGGGCCCCCGCTGCGCGAGGCCGCGCCGCTGGGTGCCGCGGGGTCGCTGTCGTACGCGCTGGTCGGAGGGCACGCCGGGCATCCCACGCACCACGGGGTCGCTCAGGTCGTGGCGGTCGTGGTCGCCGCCTCCCTGCTGGGCAGCGTGCCGCACCTGGCCCGCGGGGAGGGCCCCGTCCTCGATCACCTGGTCCGGCGGGTCCTGGCCGTCGGCTTCGCCGCCGTCTGCTTCCAGCCCCTGCACAACCGCGGGGTGTTCGACGGCTGGAGCGGCCCCGCCTACGCGCTGCTGCTGCTCGCCCTGCTCGTCCTGACCGTCCTGTGCGACGCCGTGGTCGCCGCCGCGCTCGCGCACTCCCGCACCGGCTGGCCGTTCGCCCCGTTGCTTCGGGACGAGTTGCGGGGCGTGCCCGGGATCGGCTCGGCGGTGTGCGCGACGGGCGCGGTGATGGCGCTCGCGGTGGCCGTCGTGGGGCTGTGGGCGCTGCCGGTGTTCTCGGTGCCCCTGCTGCTCACCCAGCTCTCCCTGCGCCGGTACGCGGCGGTGCGGGCCACCTACCGGCAGACCATCGTCTCGCTGGCCCGCGCCACCGAGATCGCCGGGTACACCCCGGCCGGGCACGCCCGCCGGGTCGCCGCCCTCAGCCAGGCCGTGGGCCGGGACCTGGGGCTGCCCGAGCCCGAGCTGACCGTTCTGGAGTACGCGGCCCTCATGCACGACATCGGCCAGCTCAGCCTCGTCGACCCGGTCCCGGACGGAGCCACCGCCGGGCTGCCGGCGGCGCAGCAGCGGCGGATCGCGCTGCTCGGCGGGGCCGTCGTCCGCCAGACCGGGGCGGCCGCCCGGGTCGCGGCGGTCGTCGAGCGGCAGGCCGATCCCTACCCGGAGCAGCCGGTGGCCGCCCGGATAGTCCGGGTGGTGAACGCATACGAGGAGAAGGTCCAGGGCAGGGGTCCCGGTGGGCCGCTCACCGCCCTGGAGGAGCTGCGCCTCGGCACCGGCGGGGAGTACGCGCCCGAGGTGGTGGAGGCCCTGGCCAGGGTGCTGTGGAACATGGGGGTGGCGCGCCGGGGGTGCCCCCGGGCGTTCGGCCCCGGGGGAGCCTCGGGCAGGGTGGCGGGGGGCGACGGGTGGGCTGTCTGACCTTGCCTGTGGGTGGGTAACCCATGGGTAATGAGCGGCCCTCCGGCCACACGTGGTTGGATGCGAGGGAGAGAGTGTCCGGGGGCACTGGCCAGCCCACAGAACGGAACTGGCAGGCGGGAATCGTGAGGATCTTCGGCAAGGGACGGCACCGGCCCTCCGCCTCCTGGCGGCAGGCCACCGACCGCGCGTTCACGCTGATCGGTGACGGGCGGTACGAGGACGCCGGCGCGCTGCTGACGCGTGCCGCGGACCTGGAACCCTGGCTGTCCGAGTCCTGGTTCAACCTCGCCCTGCTGCACAAGTTCCGGCACGACTGGGAACAGGCCCGTACCGCGGGACTGCGCGCCGTAGCCCTCCTCGACCGCGAGGCCGGGGCCCCCGACTGGTGGAACGTCGGCATCGCCGCCACCGCGCTGCAGGACTGGC
Organism: Streptomyces sp. NPDC060000; assembly: GCF_042737375.1. Lineage (NCBI taxonomy): Bacteria > Bacillati > Actinomycetota > Actinomycetes > Kitasatosporales > Streptomycetaceae > Streptomyces > Streptomyces sp. NPDC060000. The sequence goes on along the minus strand of NZ_JBHWUU010000048.1, from coordinate 21,426 downwards.
CGCTGGCCCGCCGGGCCTGGCAGGCGTACGGGCTGCGGGTGCCGGGCGAGGCCACGGGCGCGGGCGAGCCCGTCGGCATGGAGCTGGGCAGCGCGGCGGTACGGCTGTCGCCCGAGGGCGAGGCCGAGGTGGTGTGGGGGCGGCGGCTGGACCCCGCCCGTATCGAGGTCCTGTCGATCCCGCTGCCCTCCTCCGGGCGGCGCTGGGGCGAGGTCGTGCTGCACGACGGGGTGCCGCACGGCGAGCGGACCACCTCGATGGGGCACTCCTACCCGGTCTTCGACGAGATCGAGTTGTGGGCGCCGTCGCCCGTGCCGACCTGGGTGGTCCTGCTGGAGGCGGCCACCGAGTCCGACCGGGACGCGCTGGAGCAGCTGGCGGCCGACGCGGGCTTCGCGGCGGAGGACTGGTCGTCGTCGGTGCGACTGCTGTGCCGGATGTGCTCGGAGTCGCGGATGCCGTCCGACGAGGGTGACGGCGAGCACCTCGACCCGCACGACCACAGTGAGCCGGGGCATCCGGGTCCGCTCGGTCACCGCACCGACGGGCAGTTGTGGGTGCCGGAGCGGGAGTGTGGCGTGGCCGCCCCGGCGTCTCTCGTCCGAGGGCTGCTGGACGGGTGGGTCGCGGACAGCCCGGACTCCCGTGACTGGCGGGACCTGGAAGAGGTCTGTTAGGTCCTTGGGTCGCTGCGGCGCCGTCGTGGCCGGTAGCTCTCCCACTCTCGGCTTCGCCCGAGCGGGGGGACCCCCATCGCGCCGAGCCGCACATCGATTCGGCCCCGCGCCCCCGGGTGTGCGATCCCCGTACCCTGTATCAGCAACTTCACCCCCTGTTCCACTGAGGAAGGCATCGTCGGTCATGGCGCAGCAGGACACCGATCAGCAGCACGCGGGCGTGCTCCCCGTGGACGACGAGGGCTTCGTCATCGACACCGAGGAGGCGGAGGCGCGCGAGCTGGCCTGGCGTGAGGCCGGCACCTCGAGGCCGATCACCGTCGTCGGGAACCCGGTGCTGCACAAGGAGTGCAGGGACGTCACCGAGTTCGGCGAGGAGCTGCGGCAGCTGGTCGCGGACATGTTCGCCTCGCAGCACACGGCCGAGGGCGTGGGCCTGGCCGCCAACCAGATCGGCGTCGACCTGAAGGTCTTCGTCTACGACTGCCCCGACGACGAGGGCGCCCGGCACACCGGTGTCGTCTGCAACCCCCGGCTCGTCGAACTGCCCGCCGACCGGCGCCGGCTGGACGACAGCAACGAGGGCTGCCTCTCGGTGCCCACCGCCTACGCGCCGCTGGCCCGCCCCGACTACGCCGAGGTGACCGGGCAGGACGAGCGGGGCAACCCGATCAAGGTGCGTGGCACCGGCTACTTCGCTCGGTGTTTGCAGCACGAGACCGACCACCTGTACGGCTACCTGTACATCGACCGTCTGTCCAAGCGCGAACGCAAGGACGCCCTGCGGCAGATGGCCGAGAACGAGCCACGCTACCCCGTGGTCGCCAACGACTGAGCTCACCCGCACCACCGCGACGCCCGGCCGGGATCCCCCCGCCGGGCGTCGTTCGTGTGTCCGACGGATGTTCGAGCGTTTACGCACATCTACTACGCATCCGCTGATCCGTAACCAGTCACGCGGGGGTGGATTCTCGGCATGTTGGGGTGGTGAATGAAGCAAATCCGTTCCCAGAACGGTCAGTTGTAGGGCTGAATGGGAAGTGCGGGGATGCGCAACGGCGCACGCCCGGCACGGGGGGAGGGGTGTGTGCCCACTGGCGGCTGAGAGGGGTTGTTCGTGCCAGCTTTCCCATACAGCACCACATACAGCACCACGGCGACGGTGGCCGCGCCCGCGGTTCCTCCCTCGCTCTCTCTTCCGGTCATCGAGGCGGCGTTTCCCCGGCAACTGCATCCGTATTGGCCTCGGTTGCAGGAGAAGACACGCTCCTGGCTGCTGGAAAAGCGGTTGATGCCGGCGGACAAGGTCGCAGAATATGCCGACGGACTTTGCTACACCGACCTGATGGCGGGCTTCTACCTCGGCGCACCCGACGAGGTCATGCAGGCCATCGCCGACTACAGCGCGTGGTTCTTCGTCTGGGACGACCGGCACGACCGTGACGTCGTGCACGGCCGGCCGTCGTCCTGGCGGCGGCTCAGGTTCCGCTTGCACGCGGCCCTGGACTCCCCGGCGAAGCATCTGTGCCACCCGGATCCGCTGGTCGCCGCGCTCGCGGACAGTGTGGGCCGGCTGTACTCCTTCCTTCCCGGCACCTGGAACGCCCGGTTCGCCCGGCACTTCCACGCCGTGATCGACGCGTACGACCGGGAATTCCACAACCGGATCGAAGGGCGTATTCCGGGCGTCGACGAATACCTGGCGCTGCGTCGGCTCACCTTCGCGCACTGGATCTGGACCGACCTGCTGGAGCCGAGTGCGGGAATCGAACTCCCGGACTCGGTGCGGAATCATCCCGCATATCGGCGTGCGGCCCTGCTGAGTCAGGAATTCGCCGCCTGGTACAACGATCTCTGCTCATTCCCCAAGGAAATCGCGGGCGATGAGGTGCACAATCTCGGAATCAGTCTCATCACCCACGAGGGACTGACTCTCGAAGAGGCGGTCCAAGAAATCAAGCGACGCGTCGAAGAATGCGTATCCGAGTTCCTCGCAGTCGAGAAGGACGTCTTACGGCTCGCCGACCGGCTCACCGACGGAACGGTCGGCGGAAACCGACTCGGCGCCGCCGTACGAGCCTGCCTCGGCAATATGCGGAACTGGTTCAGTTCCGTCTACTGGTTCCACCACGAGTCCGGCCGGTACATGGTCGACAGCTGGGACGACCGGTCCACGCCCCCGTACGTCAACAACGAAGCGGCAGGTGAGAAATGACCGTCGAGTCGGTGAAACCCGCGACCCCCGGGACGCCGGAACTGCGTGAGCCACCGTTGGCCGGTGGCAGGGTTCCGCTCCTCGGACACGGCTGGAAACTGGCCCGCGACCCGCTGGCCTTCCTGGCCCGGCTCCGCGACCACGGCGACATCGTCCGCCTCAGGCTCGGCCCCAAGACGGTGTACGCCGTAACCTCGCCGGACCTCACCGGCGCGCTGGCGCTCAGCCCGGACTACATCATCTCCGGGCCCCTGTGGGAGTCCCTGGAGAGCCTGCTCGGCAAGGAGGGCGTGGCCACGGCCAACGGCCCGCTGCACCGCCGCCAGCGGCGCACGATCCAGCCCGCGTTCCGGCTCGACGCCATCCCCGGCTACGGGCCGATCATGGAGGAGGAGGCATACGCGCTCGTCGAACGCTGGGCGAGGGGCGAGGTCCTCGACGTCACCGCGGAGGCCTTCCGGGTGTCCGTGCGCATCTCCGCCCGCTGTCTGATGCGCGGCAGCTATATGGACGCCCGGTCCGAGCGCATCACCTCCGCGCTCGCCACGCTGTTCGCCGGTATGTACCAGCGCATGGTGATACCCCTCGGACCGCTTTATCGGGTACCGATTCCGGCCAACCGCGAATTCAACCGGGCGCTGGCCGATCTGCATCGGCTGGTGGACGAGATCGTCGCCGACCGCCGGGCATCCGGTCAAAAACCGGACGATTTGCTGACGGCTTTGCTGGAGGCGAAGGACGAGAATGGGGACCCGATCGGGGAACAGGAGATCCACGACCAGGTCATCGCGATACTCACCCCGGGCAGCGAAACTGCCGGCTCTGTGGTCATGTCGCTGCTCAACGTCCTCACGGAGCACCCGGATCAGGTGGACAAGATCCGCGAAGAGGTGAAAAACGTCGTCGGTGACCGGCCGGTCGCATTCGGCGACGTCCGAAAGCTCCAGCACACCGCCAATGTCGTCGTCGAGACCATGCGGCTGTATCCCGCCGTATGGATATTGACCCGGCGTGCGGTGACCGAGACCGAGCTCGGCGGCTACCGCATTCCCGCCGGCTCCGACATCGTCTACAGCCCGTACGCCGTTCAGCGCGATCCGCGGTCGTACGAGCGGCACACGGAGTTCGATCCCGACCGCTGGCTGCCGGGCCGCTCACCGGAGGTGCCGAAGTACGCCATGACGCCGTTCGGCGTCGGCAACCGGAAGTGCCCGAGCGACCACTTCTCGATGGCCGCACTGACGCTGATCACCGCGGTGGTGGCGTCCGCGTTCCGCTTCGAGCCGGCGCCCGGCTCCGACAACCGGACGCACATCGGCATCACACTCCGGCCGCGCCGGCTGCGGCTGCGGGCGATACCCGGGTGAGAGCCGCGGCTCAGGCGACGGCCCGCGGGCCGCGGAACGTGCGCCGGTAGGCGTTGGGGGTCGTCCCCAGCGCCTGCACGAATTGGTGGCGCAGGGCGCCTGCCGTGCCGAAGCCGGCGCGCCAGGCGATCGCGTCCACCGTCTCGTCCGTCGCCTCCAGCAGGTGCTGGGCCAGCAGCACCCGCTGGCGCAGCAGCCAGCGGTACGGGGTGGTGCCCGTCTCCTGCTGGAACCGGCGGGCGAAGGTGCGCGGTGACATGTGGGCGCGTTCCGCGAGCCGCTCGACCGTGACCTCCTGGTCGAGGTGCTGCTCCATCCACGCGAGCACTTCGCCGACGGTGTCGCACCGCGACCGGGGCAGCGGCCGCTCGATGTACTGGGCCTGGCCGCCGTCCCGGTGCGGCGGCACCACCATCCGCCGGGCGATCCGGTTGGCGACCTCGGGCCCCTGCTCCTTGCGGACCAGGTGCAGACAGGCGTCGATACCCGCGGCCGTGCCGGCCGAGGTGATCACCGGGTCCTCGTCGACGTAGAGCACGTCCGGCTCCACGGTCGTGCGCGGGTACTGCCGGGCCAACTGCTCGGCGTGCCGCCAGTGCACCGCGCAGCGCCGCCCGTCCAGCAGCCCCGCCGCGGCCAGCACGAACACCCCGGAACAGACGCTGAGCACCCGGGTCCCGCGGTCCACGGCCCGGCGCAGCGCGTCGAGCAGCTCCGGCGGGAAGTCCCGCTTCCCGTAGGTGTCCCCGGCCGGTACGGCGATCAGGTCGGCGCTCTCCAGCCGCTCCAGACCGTGCTCCGTGCCCAGGGTGAAGCCCGCGTGGGTGCTCAGCGTCGGGCCCTCCGCCGAGGCGACGGCGAAGTCGTACACCGGCAGCCCCTCGTCGCTGCGGTCGATCCCGAAGACCTCGCAGACGACGCCCAGTTCGAAGGGGTGCACACCGTCCAGGAGGATCGCGGCCACGTTGTTCAGCATGCCGCCAGTGTGCCCCGACAGTGGCAGTAATTTGAAGGTGTGCGGCAGTTCTGCCACTGTCAGGAGCATCCCAGGCGTACGAGGCTTACCCCCATGAACGCACTCACCGGATACCTGACCGTCCTGGCCCTCTTCCTCCTCCTCACGGCTCCGGCGCTCGTGGGACTGCTCCACGAGCGCCGGATCGACCGTCAGCTGAAGGCTTCGAGCGAGACTTCGAAGGCGGTGCCTCAGAAGTCCTCGTCCAGGTCGACGGTGCCCTCCACCGCCACCTGGTACGCCGACGGACGGCGCTCGAAGAAGTTGGTCAGCTCCTGAACGCCCTGGAGCTCCATGAAGGAGAAGGGGTTCTCCGAGCCGTACACCGGGGCGAACCCGAGCCGCGAAAGACGCTGGTCGGCGACGCACTCGAGGTACTGCCGCATCGAGTCGGTGTTCATGCCCGGCAGCCCCTCGCCGCACAGGTCGCGCCCGAACTGGAGCTCGGCCTCGACGGCCTCCCGCAGCATGGCGGTCACCTGCTCCTGGAGCTGCTCGTCGAAGAGGTCCGGCTCCTCCTTGCGGACGGTGTCGACGACCTCGAAGGCGAAGCTCATGTGCATCGTCTCGTCACGGAACACCCAGTTGGTGCCCGTGGCGAGACCGTGCAGCAGGCCCCGGCTGCGGAACCAGTAGACGTACGCGAAGGCGCCGTAGAAGAACAGGCCCTCGATGCACGCGGCGAAGCAGATCAGGTTGAGCAGGAAGCGGCGGCGGTCGGCCTTGGTCTCCAGCCGGTCCAGCTTCTCGACCTCGTTGATCCACTTGAAGCAGAACTCGGCCTTCTCGCGGATCGACGGGATGTTCTCGACGGCGGCGAAGGCCGCGGTGCGGTCCTCCGGGTCGGGGAGGTAGGTGTCCAGGAGCGTCAGATAGAACTGGACGTGGACGGCCTCCTCGAAGAGCTGCCTCGACAGATAGAGACGCGCCTCGGGGGAGTTGATGTGCTTGTACAGCGTCAGCACGAGGTTGTTCGCCACGATCGAGTCGCCCGTCGCGAAGAACGCGACCAGCCGGCCGATCATGTGCTGCTCACCCTCGGACAGCTTCGCCAGGTCGGCGACGTCCGAGTGGAGGTCGACCTCCTCGACGGTCCAGGTGTTCTTGATGGCGTCCCGGTACCGCTCGTAGAAGTCCGGGTAGCGCATCGGGCGGAGGGTCAGCTCGAAGCCCGGGTCGAGAAGGTTCTTCTCGGTCTTCTCAGGTGCGGTGGTCATTACTGGCAGGCCTCGCAGGACTCGGGGTTCTCAAGGGAGCAGGCGACGGCGTCGGGGTCGGCCGCCTGCTGCACGGGGATGGTCTTCTCGGGCTGTGCCTGGGCCTGGGCGGCGCGGGCGATGCGCGTCGCCGGGCGCGAGCGCAGGTAGTACGTCGTCTTCAGACCCGACTTCCAGGCGTACGCGTACATCGAGGAGAGCTTGCCGATGGTCGGCGTCTCCAGGAACAGGTTCAGGGACTGGGCCTGGTCCAGGTACGGGGTACGGGCGGCGGCCATGTCGATCAGGCCGCGCTGCGGGATCTCCCACGCCGTGCGGTACAGGGCTCGGACCTCCGCCGGGATCCAGGCGAAGTCCTGCACCGAGCCGCTGGAGTCGCGCAGCGCCTCACGGGTGCGGGCGTCCCAGACGCCGAGCGCCTTCAGGTCCTGCACCAGGTAGGAGTTGACCTGGAGGAACTCGCCGGACAGCGTCTCGCGCTTGAACAGGTTGGACACCTGCGGCTCGATGCACTCGTACACGCCCGCGATGGACGCGATGGTGGCGGTGGGCGCGATGGCGAGCAGCAGGGAGTTGCGCATGCCGGTCCGCGCGATCCGCTCGCGCAGCGCCGCCCAGCGCTCGGGCCAGGTGAACTCGACGCCGTAGTGGTCCGGGTGCAGCACACCCCTGGCCGTACGGGTCTTCTCCCAGGCCGGCAGCGGGCCGTTGCGCTCGGCCAGCTCGGCGGAGGCCTCGTACGCGGCGAGCATGACGCGCTCGGCGATACGGGTGGAGAGTGCCTTCGCCTCGGGGGAGTCGAAGGGCAGCCGCAGCTTGAAGAAGACGTCCTGGAGACCCATCGCGCCCAGGCCGACCGGGCGCCAGCGGGCGTTGGAACGGCCCGCCTGCTCGGTCGGGTAGAAGTTGATGTCGACGACCCGGTCGAGGAAGGTGACGGCCGTGCGGACGGTCTCGTCCAGCCGCTCCCAGTCGATCGTGCCGGCCGTCGTGTCGACGAACGCGCCGAGGTTCACCGAACCCAGGTTGCACACGGCCGTCTCGCCGTCGTCCGTGACCTCCAGGATCTCCGTGCAGAGGTTGGAGGAGTGGACGACATGACCCGGCTCGGCCGTCTGGTTGGCGGTGCGGTTGGCCGCGTCCTTGAAGGTCATCCAGCCGTTGCCGGTCTGCGCGAGGGTGCGCATCATGCGGCCGTAGAGGTCACGGGCGGGGATGGTCTTCTTCGCCAGCCCCTTCGCCTCGGCCGACCGGTAGGCCGCGTCGAACTCGTCGCCCCACAGGTCGACCAGCTCGGGCACGTCGGCCGGGGAGAACAGCGACCACTGCTCGTCGGCGTTGACCCGGCGCATGAACTCGTCCGGGATCCAGTGCGCGAGGTTCAGGTTGTGCGTGCGGCGGGCGTCCTCACCGGTGTTGTCCCGCAGCTCCAGGAACTCCTCGATGTCGGAGTGCCAGGTCTCCAGGTAGACCGCGGCCGCGCCCTTGCGCCGGCCGCCCTGGTTCACCGCGGCGACCGAGGCGTCCAGCGTCTTCAGGAACGGGACGATGCCGTTGGAGTGGCCGTTGGTGCCGCGGATCAGCGAACCGCGGCTGCGGATCCGGGAGTACGACAGGCCGATGCCGCCCGCGTGCTTCGACAGCCGGGCCACCTGGTGGTAGCGGTCGTAGATGGAGTCCAGCTCGTCCAGCGGGGAGTCGAGGAGGTAGCAGGACGACATCTGGGGGTGCCGGGTACCGGAGTTGAAGAGCGTGGGGGAGGACGGGAGGTAGTCCAGACGGCTCATCAGCCGGTAGAGCGCGGCGACCTCGTCCAGGGAACGGGCGGTGTCGTCCTCGGCGAGGCCGGAGGCGACGCGCAGCAGGAAGTGCTGCGGTGTCTCGACGACCTTGCGGGTGATCGGGTGCCGCAGGAGGTAGCGGCTGTGCAGGGTGCGGAGCCCGAAGTAGCCGAAGCGGTCGTCGGCCCCCTCGTCGATCAGGGCGTCGAGGCGGACCCCGTGGACCCGCACGAACTCGGCGGTGCGGTCGGCGATCAGACCCTCGCGGTGGCCCACGGCGATCGATCCGGTGAACGACGTGACGCCCTGGGAGGCGGCCTCCGCGGCGATGCTGACGGTCAGCAGCCTGGCCGCCAGCTTCGAGTAGGCGGGGTCCTCGGAGATCAGGCCCGCGGCCCCCTCCGTGGCCAGCTCGCGCAGCTCCGCGGTGATTTCGGAGGCAGCCCGTGCAGACCGGCCGCGCAGGGCGGCGGCGGCTACCCGGCCGGGGTCGGCGTCGGGCAGGTCGGCGGTCAGCTCGGTCAGGGTCCGCAGCAACGCGGTACCGGGACCGTCGGTCTCCAGCTCGGTGACTGAAACCGGATCGGCTGGCGCGATGGTCACGTGGGGCTCTCCCTCGCTCGGCGGTGGGCCTTGCGCAGGGCAGGGGGCAGCACACGAGCGCGCGGGGGCGTCGCGTCCACCGGCCCACTCCACGAGACCCGGACGTCAGGGCACCCGGACCGGACGGCCGGGCGCGCTGTCGGCAGGACCTCGGACTGAACAGGCGTGCGCATAAGGGTATGGATGCACGCGAGTACACCGTTGCGGGACAGTTCCGGATTCGCACCGGATTCCCCTGCGGCGACAGCGAGCATGAGCATACATCTTGTGCTCGCCCGCCATGTCACCCCCAGATGTTGTGTCGGGGTGGTTTCAGAGCGTCAACTGGTAGGTGAGCAGAGTGATGTCGTACAGGTCCGGCAGGGGCCTCCAGTCCCGCTCCGGTGTACGGACGAAGCCGAGGCGTTCGTAGACGCGGTGGGCCGCGTTCATGGTCCGCTGGGTCGACAGGACGACGGTCGTGCAGCCTTCCACGGCTCGCGCCCGTTCGACGCAGGCCCGCACCAGCGCCCCGCCGACCCCTCGGCCGCGAGCCCGGCGCGCGACAGCCAGCATCCTGATCTCCGTCTCGCCGGGGCGGGCGAGATCGGCCATGGGGCCGGGGCCCGGGACAAAGGTGACCCCGCCGAGCAGCCGCTCGCCGTCCACGGCCACCAGAACCTCGGCGGCGGCCGCCCGCTTCGCGACGTCCCTCAGTTCGTCCAGATACGAGTCGCTCTCTCCGAAGTCGAGGAGGCCGTCGTACAGGTAGGCGCGGGCGGTGATGTCGCCGAGGGCCTCGTGCTCGGCGGGCGCGACCTGCCGTATGACGATGTCCATGGCCCCGAGTGTGCCGGACGCCCGGGTTGCGGAGCGTGCCGGGAGTGATTCCATGGAAGTAGCCGTCGGCGCCGCGCGAATCCTCTGTTCCGCGAGTCCTCCGTCCCGGGAACCGCTCCCGGAGTCCGGAAGGAGAACGCCATGACGAGGGTCGTCCGCCATCCGCCCGGCAAGGAGCGACCACGCGACGCGCCGATGGCCACGCTGGCTTTCCGGCGGGCGGGAACTCGGGTCGGACACGGGCTCGTCGGCCGCTGGCACTCCCTGACGATCCGTCTGGAGGCGCGCCGCGGCGCCACCCGCCCCAGGAAGTGGCGCCGATGCGTCTCCTACGCCAACGTCAGCCGGGTGATCTGGCTGGTCGCCGTACTGGCGGTGCTCGCCTGGGTCGGGGAGGGCCTGTTCATCGTCATCACGCGGGACACGACCGGCTTCGAGAAGTGGCGGAAGGACAATCAGGGGTTCGACGTCGTCCTCAAGTTCGTCGGTCCGGTCCTCGCCGCCTCGATCGCCGCCGCGCTCTTCCTGTTCTGGTGGTACCGCTGGACCAAACGGCGTTATCTCACCAAGGCACTGCGGGATCCGCGCGGGCTGGTGCCCACCGCCGGATACGACACCCGCGAGATCGTGGGCCGCGAGGACATCGCCCAGGTCATCGCCGAGCGGCTGCGGGAGCGCGACACCCGGCGGCCGTATCTGCTCGTCGGCGGCGTCGGGGTGGGGAAGACCGCCGTCCTCGTACGGCTCACCGAACTCCTGGCCCGCCAGAACGCCGTACCGGTGCCGGTCAGACTGCGGGACGCGGCCGACGGCGCCGACCTGAACTTCGAACGTCTGGCCAAGCAGCGCTTCGCCCAGGAGGCACCCAAGGGCATTCTGGCGCGCAGCAAGACCGACCGGGTGTGGCAGCAACTCCTCGCCGACGACAAGCCGGTCGTCCTCGCCGACGGCCTCGAGGAAGCCCTTCTCGACGACGGCCGGCAGCAGAACCGGGACAACGTCATCCGCCGGGCCATCGAGCGCGCCCACGAGGAGAAGCTGCCCCTGGTCATCGCCTCCCGGCCGCACAGCCCGCTGGAGACCACCTCCGCCGCGATCGTGGTGCTGGAACCGCTCAGCGAGGAAGAGGCGCTGCGCTTCGTCGAGGCGGACGTACCGGAGACCGACGAGCGCCGGGTCGACTGGATCGTGGAGACGGCGGAGGTGACCGAGTCACCGATCTACCTGCAGATCGCCCGTGAACTCCACCGGCGGGAGATGCTGGAACTCGACCGTCCGGATGACGATCCGCAGCACATCGGCATCCGCCGCCCCGACCGCGCCACCCTGCGGCTCTGGCTGCTGGACACCTGGGCCGAGGCGCTGTGCGAGGGAAAGCTGCGCGAGGACGTCGCCCTGGCCCCGCGGGAGCGCCGCGACACGCTCGAAGTGGTCTCGGCCCTGGCCTGTATCGGACTGCTCCAGGACAAGCTGGAGGTCGGCTTCGCGGAGCTGCTCGACCCGGACGTCCTGCACCCCGGCCCGGTGCGGCGCGCACGGGCACGGGCCGAGCACCTGTGGGCCGGCCGCGGCTTCGACCAGTACGGCAAGAGCCGTAACACCTCCTCCGACTGGCACCGGCAGCAGATCTGGGACGCGCTGTGCGAGCGGCTCGGCGACGGGGAGCGCAGGCGGTTGCGCGAGGGCAACATGGACCAGTGTCATGCCGTCCTCGCCCGCTTCGCGGCTCACGCGAGCAAGCTCAGACTGGTGGAGGGCTTCGAGCACAGGGTTCGTTTCCCGCACAGCATCATCCAGGCCTACTTCGGCTGCCGCCTGCTGAACCACCTGGGGGAGCGGGGTGCCGGAGACCTGGCCGAGCAGGCGCTTCAGCCACCCGGTCCCAGCCGTGAACTGCTCATCGCCCTCGTCCTGCTGTCCCGTGGGCAGACGGCGAACCCTCCGGCCCGGGGGCGCGGTGTGCGGGCCGAGATGCGGAGGGAGCTCTCGGAACTGGTGGGGCAGACGCCCGTGCGGGGCCGCCCGCTCGCGCGCCGTCTGTGCGCCGCCGCGGGCCGCCGCACCGACGACCCCAAGGCCCTGGACCTCTATGCGGCCGCCCTGGAGATCGAGAGCGCCGAGGACGACCCGAGACATCTGAGCGAGATCGTCACCGCGGTGCGCGCACACTGGCCCGGCATCAAGGGGGACCGGCGCACCCTGAGGGACGCCAAGCGCAGAGTGCTCAAACAGCTGGGAGCCGCGCTGCGGATGGTCTCCGACCGGATCGACACCACCCCGCTGTACTGGGAGCTCTTCAAACTGGCCATCCAGGAACCCTCCTACTCCATCCGCCTGATCGTCGCCCAGGAGTTCGGCGCCGGGGGCAACGCGGCGTTCGCCGTGATCCGCGAGCGGGTCGGCCTGAACAGCGACCCCGTGCAGGAGTACAACGACCGGCTCGACAAGCTGAAGGCCTGGAAGAGACGGGAGTACGAGGCATGGGCCGCGCGTATGGGGAGGGCGCGGGCGGCCCGTACGTCCCCGGGGGGCGCGTCGGACGAGGGCATCGGGCGGCTGCAGGAGGAGCGCAAGGAGCTGAACCGACACTACCGGGCGCAACGGGTCCACCTCTTCCGGGAGTTCGTGATGCGGGCCTGGATGCTCCCGATGCTCCTGGGCTCCGTCGACGAGGCCCATCGCGACGAGGCCCGGGAACGCCTCACCAAATGGCTGCGCCACCTCGACCCGAAGTTCACCGGCGGTGCCCCCGATCTGCCGCTCGCCCTGGAGGCCGCGCTGGCCCAGGGCTTCAAGTACGCGGCCAACCGGCGCCAACGGCACCCGCACACCTATCTGGGCAGCCGGGACGATCTGATCCGCCAGGCGGAGACCGTGCTGCAGCAGTCACGCTGCTGGTACGCGCAACTCAGCCTGCTCCAGGCGCTGTGCCTGTGGGAGCTCCCGGACATGGCCGGCGGCCACCCCGACGGGCACCAGCCGTTCCAGCTGCTCGGCGGGGCCACCGCCGTACAGACGGTGGAGCGCTGGCTGTCGATGGCGGGCACGGTGAACTCGGCGCCGGGTCACCCGGGCCGGCCCGGCGAACCGGCCCGGCGGTGTCTGCATCCGTTCGTCGCCGAGGCCGGCGACCTGGCCGCCCTCGCCCTGGAGACCGGACAGCCCGAGCGGTTCCTGTGGATCGACGAGAAGGGCGTCGCCGACAACATCGGCGCCCGCGCGGGCAACACCGGGGGATACCGCAAGCACAGCCTGTGGATTCCTCCCTCGGTCGGCTGGAGCACCCTCGACCCGCGCGCCCAACGTCTCGTCGCCGACGTACTGGTGATGCTGAACCTCGTCGAACGGGACGGGCACCCGGACGAGGTCGAGGAACGCCTGGCCCGCATGGAGCAGCCCGGAATGTCGTTGCCGCCGTGCATCCGTACGGACCGGGAGCCGCTGCGGCCAGGCCTGCGCATCGGCACGTCCACCCCGCCCGCACCGGGCACGACCTGTCTGCCCGACTGCAAGTTCCAGCTGTGCCCGTACCCTCCCCGGGGCGGTGTGCCCCGGGGAGAGATCCGCGAGCCGTTCTGCCGCCAGCAACAGGCCCTGCTGCCCGGCAGCATCCGGCGCTGGCTGCCCCGGGGGCTGCGCAGAAAGACCCCGCACTGGGTCGGCATGCGGGTCCGCGAACTGGACCGTTTCTGGGACGCGATGGCCCGACGGACACGCGACTAGCCGGTGGCCCTCCGCCCTAGTGGGACGTGCCCGCAGTCGCCGGTGGCAGCTCCACCGCCACGCCCGGTTCGCCCGCGTCCGCCGTGTAGTCCTGCGGCCTGGTCTCGTCGATGCCGTCGGGGGCCTTGGCCGCCTTCAGGACGAAGGTCAGCACCACCGCGACGACGACGTTGAGCACGAACGCCGTGAGACCGATGTAGCCGATCTCGCCGATGCCCGGGATCTCCTTCGACGAGCCGCCGAAGTGCTTCTGGGCCGGGGACGCGACGCCGTACGCGGCGAAGGTGCCGTAGACCATGCCTACCGCCCAGCCGGCGAGCAGGGCCCAGCGGTGGAACCAGCGGGTGAAGAGGCCGCCGACCAGGGCCGGGAAGGTCTGCAGGATCCAGATGCCGCCCAGCAGCTGGAAGTTGATGGCGACCGTCTTGTCCATGGTGAGGACGAAGACCAGGGCGCCCACCTTCACCAGGAGCGAGACCAGCTTGGAGACCTTCATCTCCTGCGCGGGCGTCGCGTCCGGTTTGATGAAGTCCTTGTAGATGTTGCGGGTGAAGAGGTTTGCGGCCGCGATCGACATGATGGCCGCGGGCACGAGCGCGCCGATGCCGATCGCCGCGAACGCCACCCCCGCGAACCAGGACGGGAACATGTCCTCGAACAGCTGCGGGATCGCCAGCTGTCCGTTGGTGACCTTGACCCCGGCGGCGATCGCCATGAAGCCCAGCAGAGCGAGCAGGCCGAGCATCAGGGAGTACAGCGGCAGGATCGTGGTGTTGCGGCGGATCACCTCACGGCTGCGGGACGACAGGGTCGCCGTGACGGAGTGCGGGTACATGAACAGCGCCAGCGCCGAGCCCAGCGCCAGCGTCGCGTACGTCCACTGGCCCGGTTCCCCCGGCGCCAGCGCGCCGCGCGGCTTGCCCGTCGCCGGGTTGGTCTGGCTGAACGCGTCAGCCGCCTTGGCGAAGACGTCGTCGAACCCGCCCAGCTTGATCGGGATGTAGATGATCGCCACCGCGATGACGATGTAGATCAGCGTGTCCTTCACGAACGCGATCAGCGCGGGGGCCCGCAGACCCGAGGAGTAGGTGTAGGCCGCCAGCACGCCGAACGCGATCAGCAGCGGCAGGTCCTTCACGAACCAGTTGGTGTTCTCGCCGCCGCCGACGCCCATCACGTCCAGCACGGCCTGGATGCCGACCAGCTGGAGCGCGATGTACGGCATCGTCGCCAGGATGCCGGTGACGGCGACCGCCAGCGACAGGCCCTTCGAGCCGAACCGGCCGCGTACGAAGTCCGAGGTCGTCACATAGCCGTGCTTGTGCGACACCGACCACAGGCGGGGCAGGAACGTGAAGATCAGCGGGTAGACGAGGATCGTGTACGGCACCGCGAAGAAGCCGGCCGCGCCCGCCGCGTAGATCGCCGCGGGTACGGCGACGAAGGTGTACGCGGTGTACAGGTCGCCGCCGAGCAGGAACCAGGTGACCCAGGTGCCGAACGACCGGCCGCCGAGGCCCCATTCGTCGAGGCTGTCGGTCTCGGCCCTGCGCCAGCGCGCGGCCAGGAAGCCCATGACCGTGACGGCCAGGAAGAAGAAGATGAAGACGGCGAGTGCCACGCCGTTCACGCCGTCCTTCACTCCGACGCACCGCCCTTCGGGGAAGAACCGGAGGAAGCCGGGGAGGTGCCGGCGCGGCCGCGCTGGTCACGCTGCCACAGCTTGTACGCGGTCACGGTGAGCGCGGCGGAAAGGGGCACCCACAGCATCTGGTACCAGTAGAAGAAGGGGATCCCGATGAACGCGGGATCCACCTTCGCGTACGAACCCACCCACAGCATCGCCACGAAGGGCGCGAACAGACAGAGGGCGATGGCGACGCGCAAAGGCGTCACCACCGGCCCTCTGGTCACTTCCGGGGTCTCTGACATCGGCGGCTCCGTCCCCTCACCTGATCGCCTTGATCACAGATGTAATGCGCAGGCAATGTATGGGACGGATAAGCCCAGCGGAAGACCCTCCACAGAGCCTCTACCCGGTCTACTCCGCGGGCCGCTTCAGTCGCGCCACAAACTTGTACCTGTCGCCCCGGTAGACCGATCGCACCCACTCCACCGGCCGGCCTTCCTGGTCCCGCGAGTGACGGGAGAGCATCAGCATCGGCAGGCCCACGTCGGTGCCGAGCTGGCCCGCCTCGCGCGGGGTGGCCAGGGAGGTCTCGATGGTCTCCTCGGCCTCGGCGAGCCGGATGTCGTAGACCTCGGCGAGGGCGGTGTACAGCGAGGTGTACTTGGCCAGCGACCTGCGCAGGGCCGGGAAGCGCTTCGCCGACAGATGGGTCGTCTCGATGGCCATCGGTTCGCCGTTGGCCATGCGCAGGCGCTCGATGCGCAGCACGCGTCCGCCGGCCGTTATGTCGAGCAGCTCGGCGAGACGGTCGTCGGCGGTGATGTAGCCGATGTCCAGGAGCTGCGAGGTCGGTTCGAGTCCCTGGGCGCGCATGTCCTCGGTGTACGAGGTGAGCTGGAGCGCCTGGGACACCTTCGGCTTGGCGACGAAGGTGCCCTTGCCCTGGATGCGCTCGAGGCGGCCCTCGACGACGAGTTCCTGGAGGGCCTGGCGGACGGTGGTGCGCGAGGTGTCGAACTCGGCCGCCAGGGTGCGCTCCGGCGGGACCGGGGTGCCCGGGGACTGTGTCTCCGTGATGTCGAGCAGGTGCTTCTTCAGGCGGTAGTACTTGGGCACGCGCGCGGTACGGACGGTCGCCCCACCCTCGTTCTCCGCACTGCTGACATCGGTGCTCATGGCCTGCCTTCCCGGCTGCGGGTGCCGAAATGGCCGACACGCCGTCGGCCGCGGCTCATATCGTGGCACGGACACGGGGGATGCTGCGCCACCGTTCCGTGATCCCTCTGTATACCGTCGCAACCTTTGCTGGTCTAGTCCACCAGGGCAAATGGTCTACCGGAGAGGCGACCTCCGGAGTCGATGTTTTCGACGGCTTCTTACTTAAAGGTTCCTGCATATGTAGGTCCCATAACGGCTGTTCGGAGGGGGTTCGGCCACCCTTGACAGGCTTATTGGTCTGAGCCAAGCTCTGCGCACTGGTCTACACCATTGGTCCAGATCGAGGTCCCGGCCCGTGGGCGGGGGGTGTGGCATCCCTGAGGAGGATGGCGTGAAGCGCAAGCTGATAGCCGCGATCGGTATCGCGGGCATGATGGTCTCCATCGCGGCGTGCGGGGACGACAGCGGGAGTGGGGACTCGAAGGGCACCGACGCCAAGGAGCTGACCGTCTGGCTCACCGTCGACGCGCAGAACAACTGGCCGGAGCTGGTGAAGGCCGCCGACGCGGCGGTGCAGAAGGCGCACCCGGGCGTCAAGATCAACCACGAGTACTACGGCTGGCCCGACAAGAACGCCAAGCTCGACGCGGTCCTCGCCACCGACAAGGCCCCCGACGTGGTCGAGATGGGCAACACCGAGATGCTCGGCTACATGGTGAAGGGCGCCTTCGCCTCCCTCGACACCTCCAAGTTCGACAACTCCTCCGCCTGGCTCGACGGCCTCAAGGCCTCGGTGACCTACGACGGCAAGACCTACGGCGTCCCGTACTACGCCGGCGGCCGTGTCGCCAACTGGCGCAAGGACCTCTTCGCGTCGGCGGGCGTCAAGTCCACGCCGAAGACGTACGCCGAACTGACCGCCGCCCTGGACAAGGTCCAGAAGAAGGAGGGCGACAAGTTCTCCGCCTGGTACCAGCCCACCCGCGACTGGTACGCGGCCATGTCCTTCGTCTACGACGCCGGCGGCTCGATCGCCAAGGAGGACGGCGGCCAGTGGAAGGCCGACCTCTCCTCGCCCGAGTCCCTCAAGGGCCTCAACGAGTTCAAGAGCGTCGTCGACAAGTACATGCACGGTGACAAGACCAAGGACGAGTCCGACCGTTACATCGTCTACGGCCAGGGCAAGTCCGGCATGATCTTCGCCCCCGCCTGGGAGGGCGCGACCGCCGCGGCGAAGGAGAACGACAAGACCGGCAAGCTCGCGAACAACGTCGAGAACTTCGTGATGCCCGGCCCGTCCGGCAAGAACCTCCCCGTCTTCCTGGGCGGCTCCGACCTCGCCGTCCCGGTGAAGTCGGACGCGCAGGCGCTCGCCGCCGAGTGGATCAACGCGTTCACCGGCCCGTCCGGCCAGAAGGGCCTGATCGCCAAGGGCAACCTGCCCAACAACAAGACCGACCTCGCGACCCTCAAGAACGATCCGGCGACCGCCGTGCCGGCCACCGCCGCCGAGTCCAACTGGTTCGTCCCGATGGCGCCCGGCTGGGGCCAGGTCGAGAAGGCCCAGGTGCTCCAGACCATGCTCCAGAGCATCGGCACCGGCAAGAAGACGGTCGAGGCCGCCGCGAAGGACGCGGACGCCGCGATCGACAAGGTCATCAACAACAAGTGACCTGAGGGCAGGGCCCCGCGGACCCCGGAGGGCTTCATCGGGGCGGGGCCCTGCCTCCCGTACGACCCGTACGGGGCTTCGCCTTCGTACGACCCGAGGGACCGCTGAGGAGCGCGCGGATGAGTGCCGCAGATACGACCACCGCAAAAGTGCCGCCGGCGCGGCAGTCGCCACCACCACCGCCCGCGGGCGAATCCGGCGCGAAGAGACCACGCGGCGGCCGGAGTTCCGGCGGGGCCGCGACCCCCTGGCTGCTCCTCGCCCCCTGCCTGCTGGTCCTCGCCCTGGTCATGGGCTATCCGCTGGTCCGGCTGGTCACCCTCTCCTTCCAGAAGTTCGGTCAGTCCCAGCTGTGGGGCTTCCAGCCCGCCGAGTCCGTCGGGTTCGACAACTTCACGGGCGTCCTGGACGACGGCGAGTTCTGGCAGGTCGTCGGCCGCACGGTCGTCTTCGCGGCCGGCTGCGTGATCTTCACGATGGTCATCGGCATGCTGATCGCGCTGCTCCTCCAGCGGGTCTCCGGCTGGGTGAAGACCCTCGTCAACATCGCGCTCGTGGCGAGCTGGGGCATGCCGGTGATCGTCGCGACCACCGTCTTCAAGTGGCTGTTCGACGCCGACTACGGCATCCTCAACGCGGTCCTCAGCAGGCTGCCGGGCGTCGAGCTGATCGGCCACAACTGGTTCGCCAGCGGCCCGCAGGGACTGGCCGTCATCATGCTCCTCGTCGTCTGGGGAGCCGTGCCCTTCGTGGTCATCACCTTCAGCGCCGGCCTCACCCAGGTCCCGGCCGAACTGGAGGAGGCCGCCCGCCTCGACGGCGCGGGCGCCTGGGGCGTCTTCCGGTACGTCACCCTGCCCATCCTCAAGCCGATCATCGTGATGCTCACGACCCTGTCGGTCATCTGGGACATGGGCGTCTTCCCCCAGGTCTTCGTCATGCGCAACGGACACCCGGAAGCCGAGTTCCAGATCCTGACGACGTACTCCTACGACCGCGCCTTCGTCGTCAACGACTACGGACAGGGCTCGGCGATCGCCCTCATCACCGTGCTGCTGCTGCTCGGGGTGGTCGCCGTCTACATGCGCCAGATGCTGAAGATCGGAGAGGTCGAATGAGCGCCATCGCCTCCGGGGCGGGCCGGACGGGAAGCCGCTCCGGGCGCCGCAGGCCGAAGCTCGGCTGGAACCTCGTCGGCCTGCTCGTCTTCGCCGTCATGGGCTTCCCCGTCTACTGGATGCTCAACACCGCGTTCAAGCCGGCGAAGGACGCGATCGACCCGGACCCGAGCCTGCTGCCGACCGGTCTCACCCTCGACAACTTCAGCCGCGCGCTGCACATCGCCGACTTCTGGGGCCCGGTGGGCCGCAGCCTGCTCGTCTCCCTGGCGGTCGTCGCGATCGGCGTGGTCGTCGGCATGCTGGCCGCCCTGGCCATCTCCCGGTTCGCCTTCCGCGGCCGCAAGATCGTGATCGTGGGCATCCTGGCCGTCCAGATGGTCCCGCTCGTCGCCATGATCATCCCGGTCTTCCTGCTCCTGAACGACCTGGGTCAGTACGACAAGCTGTCCGGCCTGATTCTCACGTACCTGACCTTCATCCTCCCCTTCACGGTGTGGACGCTGCGCGGCTTCATCGTCAACATCCCGAAGGAGCTGGAGGAGGCCGCGATGGTCGACGGCTGCTCCCGCACCGGGGCCTTCGTCCGCGTGGTCTTCCCGCTGCTGGCCCCCGGCATGGTCGCCACCTCGGTCTACGGCTTCATCCAGGCCTGGAACGAGTACCTGTACGCCCTGATGCTGCTCAGCCAGAAGAACCAGACGGCGACCGTGTGGCTCAGCAACTTCTCCACCAAGCACGGCACCGAGTACGCCCCGATGATGGCCGGCGCCACGATGATGGCCCTGCCGATCGTCGCCCTCTTCCTCCTCGTCCAGCGCAAGATGGCCGCGGGGCTGACCGCGGGCGCCGTGAAGGGATAACGCCCCCGATGACGACAATCGCCAGCGGCACCGACACTCTCACCCGTGACGCCCTGACGGTCCTGCAACCCGGATTCACCGGCACCACCGCCCCCGACTGGCTGCTGCGCCGCCTGGGCGAGGGCCTGGCGTCGGTGGGCCTGTTCGGCCGCAACATCGCCTCGCCCGAGCAGCTCGCCGCACTCACCGCGCAGTTGCGCACGGAGCGGGACGACGTCCTGGTCGCGATCGACGAGGAGGGCGGAGACGTCACGCGCCTGGAGGTGCGCACCGGCTCCAGCTTCCCCGGCAACCACGCGCTGGGCGCGGTGGACGACGTCTCGCTCACCCAGGAGGTCGCCGCGGAGCTGGGCCGCCGCCTCGCGGAATGCGGCGTCAACCTCAACTGGGCGCCCTCCGCCGACGTGAACTCCAACCCCGCCAACCCGGTCATCGGGGTCCGCTCCTTCGGCGCCGACCCCGCCCTGGTCGCCCGGCACACCGCCGCCTATGTCACCGGCCTCCAGTCGGCGGGTGTCGCGGCCTGCACCAAGCACTTCCCCGGCCACGGCGACACAGCCGTCGACTCCCACCACGCGCTCCCGCGCATCGACGCCGACCCGGCGGTCCTGACGGAACGCGAGCTGGCCCCGTTCCGCGCCGCCATCGCCGCCGGCACCCGCGCGGTGATGAGCGCGCACATCCTGGTGCCCGCCCTGGACCCCACCCGCCCGGCGACGTTGTCCCCCCGCATCCTCACCGCCCTCCTCCGGGAGGAGCTCGGCTACGACGGCCTGATCGTCACCGACGGCATGGAGATGCAGGCCGTCGCCGCGACCTACGGCATCGAGCGCGGCAGCGTCCTCGCCATCGCGGCCGGAGCCGACGCCATCTGCGTGGGCGGCGGCCTGTCCGACGACGAGACGGTACGGCGCCTGCGCGACGCCCTGATCACCGCCGTCCGTACGGGCGAACTCCGCGAGCAGCGCCTCGCGGACGCGGCGGAACGGGTACGGGAACTCGCCCGCTGGACGGCTCCGGGGCGCACGGCCGCGGCCGGCGGCGGCGAGGGGCCGGGACAGGCCGGCCGGAGTGCCGTACGAGCCGACATCGGGCTGATCGCCGCCCGCCGGGCGCTGCGCCTCACCGGCGAGGACGTCTTCACCCCGCTCACCGACCCCCCGTACGTCGCGGCGCTCACTCCGGTCGCGAACTTCGCCGTCGGTGACGAGACCCCCTGGGGCGTGGCGGCGGAGCTGGTCCGGCTGCTGCCGGGGACGGAGACGGGCAGCTTCTCGGGCGCCGGCGCGGGGCACGCGGCACTGGCCGCGGCGGGGGAGCGGCGGATCGTCGCCGTGGTCCGCGACGAGCACCGGCACCCCTGGATGGCGGCGGCCCTGGACACCCTCCTGGCGGCCCGCCCGGACACGGTCGTCGTCGAGATGGGCGTCCCCCAGGCCCCGCCCCGGGGCGCCCTGCACATCGCCACCCACGGTGCGGCCCGGGTGTGCGGCCGCGCGGCGGCGGAGGTCATCGCGGCGGGCCCGCACGCCTGAGCGCCACGACGACGAGGACGCCCGGCTCTTCTC
>NZ_JBHWUU010000047.1:34607-74581 GCF_042737375.1 Streptomyces sp. NPDC060000 | reverse complement strand
TCCGCCCCGGGGTGACCTGGGGGCTCCGCCCCCAGACCCCCGTTCGGCCCTGAACGGGCCTCGTCCTCAATCGCCGGACGGGCTGGATGGTCGGGGCGGGTCGGATGGCCCCGGTAGGCCGGAGGGCCCCGCAGGCCGGAGGGCCT
This sequence comes from Streptomyces sp. NPDC060000, assembly GCF_042737375.1. Taxonomy (NCBI): domain Bacteria; kingdom Bacillati; phylum Actinomycetota; class Actinomycetes; order Kitasatosporales; family Streptomycetaceae; genus Streptomyces; species Streptomyces sp. NPDC060000. Next base: position 74,435 of record NZ_JBHWUU010000047.1, on the reverse strand, counting down.
GGACGGGGCGGAGGGCCCGGATGAGGCGGAGGGCCTGGATGGCCTCGGTAGGCCGGAGGACCCCGCTGGCCGGAAGTCTGGATGGGGCGGAGGGCCTGGATGACCTCGGTAGGCCGGAGGACCCCGCAGGCCGGAGGGCCCGGATGGGGCGGAGGGCCCGGATGGGGCGGAGGGCCTGGACGGCCTCGGTAGGCCGGAGGACCCCGCTGGCCGGAAGTCTGGATGGGGCGGTCGGGTTCGGGGACGCGGGCCCGAGGGGCCGGATGGATCGGTGGGGTCTGAAACGCGGGCCCGAGGGTCCGGATGGATCGGCAGGGTTGTGAAACGCGGCGAGGCGCCCGGGGAGCGGGCGCCTCGACACGGGTGATCCCTGGGGTCAGTCCTTGATCTCGCAGATCGCGGCGCCCGAGGTGATGGACGCGCCGACCTCCGCGGCCAGGCCCTTGATGGTGCCGGAGCGGTGCGCGTTCAGCGGCTGCTCCATCTTCATCGCTTCGAGGACGACGATCAGGTCGCCCTCCTTGACCTCCTGGCCCTCCTCGACGGCCACCTTGACGATGGTGCCCTGCATCGGGGAGGCGAGGGTGTCGCCGGAGGCCATGGGACCGGACTTCTTGGCCGCGCGGCGCTTGGGCTTGGCGCCCGCCGCGAGGCCCGTGCGGGCCAGGCTCATGCCGAGCGAGGACGGGAGGGAGACCTCCAGCCGCTTGCCGCCGACCTCGACGACGATCGTCTCGCGGTCGGTGTCGTCCTCGGCGTCCGTGTCGGCCGGAGCGGAGAAGGCCGGGATCTCGTTGACGAACTCGGTCTCGATCCAGCGGGTGTGGACCGTGAAGGGGGCGTCGGAGCCGGTGAGCTCCGGGGCGAACGCCGGGTCCCTGACCACCGCGCGGTGGAACGGGATGGCCGTGGCCATGCCCTCGACCTGGAACTCCTCCAGCGCGCGGGCCGCCCGCTGGAGCGCCTGCTCACGGGTGGCGCCGGTGATGATCAGCTTGGCGAGGAGCGAGTCCCACGCCGGGCCGATGACCGAGCCGGACTCGACGCCGGCGTCCAGGCGTACGCCCGGGCCGGACGGCGCGTCGAACGTGGTGACCGTGCCGGGGGCCGGCAGGAAGCCCCGGCCCGGGTCCTCGCCGTTGATACGGAACTCGAACGAGTGACCGCGCAGCTCCGGGTCGCCGTAGCCGAGCTCCTCGCCGTCGGCGATGCGGAACATCTCGCGCACCAGGTCGATGCCGGCGACCTCCTCGGTCACCGGGTGCTCGACCTGGAGACGGGTGTTGACCTCCAGGAAGGAGATCGTGCCGTCGACACCGACGAGGAACTCGACGGTGCCCGCGCCGACGTAGCCGGCCTCCTTCAGGATCGCCTTCGAGGACGCGTACAGCTCGGCGACCTGCGCCTCGGAGAGGAACGGCGCCGGAGCCTCCTCGACCAGCTTCTGGTGGCGGCGCTGGAGGGAGCAGTCACGGGTCGACACCACGACCACGTTGCCGTGGCTGTCGGCCAGGCACTGGGTCTCCACGTGCCGCGGCTTGTCCAGGTAGCGCTCGACGAAGCACTCGCCCCGGCCGAAGGCGGCGACCGCCTCACGGACGGCCGAGTCGTACAGCTCGGGGACCTCCTCGAGGGTGCGGGCGACCTTCAGACCGCGGCCGCCGCCACCGAAGGCGGCCTTGATCGCGATCGGCAGGCCGTGCTCCTCGGCGAAGGCGACGACCTCGTCGGCGCCGGAGACCGGGTCGGGCGTGCCGGCGACCAGGGGCGCGCCGGCCCGCTGGGCGATGTGCCGGGCGGCGACCTTGTCGCCGAGGTCGCGGATGGCCTGCGGGGGCGGGCCGATCCAGATCAGGCCCGCGTCCAGGACCGCCTGCGCGAAGTCGGCGTTCTCCGAGAGGAAGCCGTAGCCGGGATGAACGGCGTCGGCTTCGGACTCCCGCGCCGCGTTCAGCACCTTCTCGATGTCGAGATAGCTGGTCGCAGGAGTGTCACCGCCCAGGGCGAACGCCTCATCCGCTGCGCGGACATGCAGAGCGTCCCGGTCCGGGTCGGCATATACGGCCACGCTCGCGATACCGGCATCCCGGCACGCCCGGGCCACGCGGACTGCGATTTCGCCACGGTTGGCGATGAGCACCTTGCGCACGATTGAGGCTCCCTCCTTGAAACAAGCCGAGTTTAGGGACTGCCGACACGGCTGTACGACCCGTCCCCAAAGGTGAGCTTGCCCACACGGAGCGTGATGCCAGGCTCACTCGACCGCGAAATCCCTTGTAGTACCGCCGTACGCAGCACTCCTCCGGCAAACCCTAGCCCTCTGGTGTGGTCAAGGTCTCTGTGAAGGCGTGCTGCGGCACACTCCGTTTCTTTGTGGAGTCCCTACGAATGGCCCAATGATTCTTTGCCGCACGCAGAACCCTTGTCCCACCGTTTACCCGTTAGTAGCGTTCAGGGTGTCTCGAACGTACGTGAGGCGACAACACGCTTGCTCGGGTCGGGGTCGAAAGTGGGTGGGGACCGGTGGTGCGCAGACCGGTGGCGTGGATCGTGGCGGTCGTGCTCTTCGCGGAGGCGCTCGGCGTCGCCGCGCTGAACTGGTTCATGGGCGTCGTGGTGGACCGGCAGAACATGTCCCTCGCGGGCCTGGACCCGGACGTCATGTCGACGTCCTCGAAGATCGGCGGGATCCTCTTCGGCCTCTACTTCGCCCTGTGCGGCCTGGTGGCCCTGCTGGTGGCCCTGCGCGACCGCGCGCCCGCCGGGCTCGGCCGGGTGCTGCTGATCAGCGCCGCCGTCGTGCACGGCCTGCTGGGCGCCTTCGCGTGGGGCCTGCTGAGCTGGCCGCAGTTCCTGTTCATGGTGGTCGTGCTCGCCCTGATCGTGCTGCTCCTGATGACGTACGACGCCCAGGAGCGGCCCGCCGCCCGGCAGTCGGAGGGCAGCAAGGGCGACAGGGGCGGCCCTCCGGTCACGCCGGCGCCGGTCACGCCTCCGACGGCGCCCACAACTCCGTGATACCCACGCCCAGTTGCGCCAGCAGCCGCCGCACCAGGGGCAGGCTGATGCCGATGACGTTGCCGTGGTCGCCGTCGATTCCGTCGATGAACGGGGCCGAGCGGCCGTCGAGGGTGAACGCCCCGGCGACGTGGAGCGGTTCGCCCGAGGCGACGTACGCCGCGATCTCCTCGTCCGTCGGCTCGCCGAAGCGGACGACGGTGGAGGCGGTCGCGGAGGTGTAGCGCCCGCTGACGGTGTCGTAGACGCAGTGGCCGGTCTGGAGCGTCCCGGCCCGGCCGCGCATCGCCTTCCAGCGCGCCAGTGCCTCCACGGCGTCCGCGGGCTTGCCCAGGGCCTCGCCGTCCAGGTCGAGCACCGAGTCGCAGCCGATCACCAGGGCGCCCTTGACCTCGGGCCGCGCGGCCACGACGGAGGCCTTCGCCTCGGCGAGGGCGAGGGCCAGCTCGGCCGGGGTGGGGGCGGTCACGGCGTCCTCGTCCACACCGCTGACGATGACCTCGGGGGTCAGGCCCGCCTGGCGCAGCAGGTTCAGCCGGGCGGGGGACTGGGAGGCGAGGACGAGTCGGCGCATGTGGTCAGCCTAGCGGCGTGGCGCGGTCTACCTGATCCCCAGCACGATCATCGCTATCACCATGGCCAACGCGAGGAAGAGGCCGAGTCTCCGCAGGGTCTCCTGCATCTCGCGGAGTTCCTCGGGGGGTTCGTTCTCGGGGTCGGACCACAGCATGCCACCAGCGTGGGGCTCGGCAGGGGGCGCGCGCCTGAGTACCTGTACTCAAGTTGCGGGCCCGCAGTCGTTCACCGGATGTTCGGTTGTTCTTCGACTGCGGGCCTGGTGGGGGCTTGTCGCGCAGTTCCCCGCGCCCCCAAGAAAGCGGGTCGGCCGCCCTGCTTCGGGCGGGTGCGTGCGGGTTCCCGCGCCCCGGAAGAGGCGGGTCGGCTGCCCGGGCAGGGGAGCACGTGCGGGTCCCCGCGCCCCCCCTCGGCCGGCCAGTACCTGCGGGTCCCCGCGCTCCCTCAGCTCGGCCAGTAGGTGCGGGTCCAGGATGTCTGGCCCGGGTGGGGGAGCCGTTGGGCCGCGATGCGGGACGGGTCGGACCACGCGTCCCTCGGGGTTTCCGCGCCGGACGGTGTGGCTGCTGCCGCCGCGGCGCGGGCCCGGACCACCGCCAGGGCGGCGGCGAGCTCCTCGGGGGTCGGGTTGCCCCGTACGACCTTGATCGTCACAGCGGCTCCTTAGAGGGGGATGTTGCCGTGCTTCTTCGGGGGGAGGGATGCCCGCTTGGTGCGCAGTTGACGCAGGCCGCGCACGATGTGCCGACGGGTTTCGGACGGCATGATCACCGAGTCGACGTAGCCGCGCTCGGCCGCGACGTAGGGGTTGAGGAGCGCGTCCTCGTACTCCCGGATCAGCCGGGCGCGCACCGCCTCGGGATCCTCACCGCTCGCCGCCGCCTCCGCGATCGTGCGGCGGTGCAGGATGTTGACCGCGCCCTGGGCGCCCATCACGGCGATCTGGGCGGTCGGCCAGGCCAGGTTGATGTCCGCGCCCAGGTGCTTGGAGCCCATGACGTCGTAGGCGCCGCCGAAGGCCTTGCGGGTGATGACGGTGATCAGCGGGACCGTCGCCTCCGCGTAGGCGTAGATCAGCTTGGCGCCGCGGCGGATGATGCCGTCGTGCTCCTGGTCGACGCCGGGCAGGAAGCCGGGCACGTCCACGAAGGTGAGGACCGGGATGTTGAAGGCGTCGCAGGTGCGGACGAAGCGGGCCGCCTTCTCGGAGGCCGTGATGTCCAGACAGCCCGCGAACTGCATCGGCTGGTTGGCGACGATGCCGACCGGGTGGCCCTCGACCCGGCCGTAGCCGGTGAGGATGTTCGGCGCGAACAGTGCCTGCGTCTCGAAGAACTCGGCGTCGTCCAGGACGTGTTCGATCACCGTGTGCATGTCGTACGGCTGGTTCGCGCTGTCCGGCACGATCGTGTCCAGCTCCAGGTCCTCGTCGGTGACGGACAGGTCCGCCTCCTCCGGGAACACCGGGGCCTCGCTGAGGTTGTTGGACGGCAGGTACGACAGCAGCTGCTTGACGTACTCGATGGCGTCCTTCTCGTCGCCGGCCATGTGGTGCGCCACGCCCGACACCGAGTTGTGGGTGCGCGCGCCGCCCAGCTCCTCGAAGCCGACGTCCTCGCCGGTGACCGTCTTGATGACGTCCGGACCGGTGATGAACATGTGCGAGGTCTGGTCGACCATGACCGTGAAGTCGGTGATCGCGGGCGAGTACACCGCGCCGCCCGCGCACGGGCCGACGACCAGGCTGATCTGCGGGATCACACCGGACGCGTGCGTGTTGCGGCGGAAGATCTCGCCGTACGCGCCCAGTGAGGCCACGCCCTCCTGGATGCGGGCGCCGCCGGAGTCGTTGATGCCGATGACCGGGCAGCCGGTCTTCAGCGCGAAGTCCATGACCTTGACGATCTTCTGGCCGTAGACCTCTCCGAGGGCACCGCCGAAGACGGTGAAGTCCTGGGAGAAGACGGCGACCGGACGGCCGTCGACCGTGCCGTAACCGGTGACGACGCCGTCTCCGTACGGGCGGTTCTTGTCCAGGCCGAAGTTGGTGGAACGGTGCCGGGCGAACTCGTCCAACTCGACGAAGGAGCCTTCGTCGAGGAGCAGCTCGATCCGCTCACGGGCCGTCAGCTTGCCCTTGGCGTGCTGCTTCTCGACGGCACGTTCCGAACCGGCGTGCGTCGCTTCCTGGACGCGCCGCTGGAGATCCGCGAGCTTGCCCGCGGTGGTGTGGATGTCGATCCCTGGGATCTCGTGGCGCTCTTCCGGCTCGGACATCGGGATACGGCTCCCTGCCTGCTCAAAAGGGGGGACGGTTACTCATCCGTAGCGTAGTGGTGGCCCTGGGGATCGGCAGTGCGGCATTCGACACACCTAGGGTGGCTTGCATGACACCGCGAGATGCAGCAGACGCCGGCGGCGGCCGGTGGTCCGATCTGGACCGTCCGCCCCTCAACGCCCCTGCGCTGCGCCGGGCGCTGGTACGGGAGGGCGGGCTGTGGTCCGGGGTGGAGGTGGTGCAGAGCACCGGTTCCACCAACTCCGACCTGGTGGCGGCGGCGAGCGCGGGCAAGGCGGCCGAGGGCGCGGTCCTCGTCGCCGAGGAGCAGACATCGGGGCGCGGCCGGCTGGACCGCCGGTGGACGGCGCCCCCGCGCTCCGGGCTGTTCTTCTCCGTGCTGCTCACTCCGAGCGAGGTGCCGGTGGCCCGCTGGGGCTGGCTGCCGCTGCTCACCGGGGTCGCCGTGGCCACGGGTCTGTCCCGGGCGGCGGGCGTCGACACGGCACTCAAGTGGCCCAACGACCTCCTGGTGACCGTCGGGGGTGAGGAACGCAAGGCGGGCGGCATCCTCGCGGAGCGGGCCGGGCAGGAGGCGGTGGTCGTCGGGGTGGGCCTCAACGTCACCCTGCGGGCCGAGGAGCTTCCGGTGCCGCTGGCCGGGTCGCTGGCCCTGGCCGGCGCGCTGAGCACGGACCGGGACACGCTGCTGCGGGGCGTTCTGCGCTCGCTGGAGGAGTGGTACGGGCGCTGGCGGGAGGCCGGCGGCGACCCCGCGGCGAGCGGTCTCCAGGAGACGTACGCGGCCGGGTGCGCGACGCTGGGACGTACGGTGCGGGCCGAACTGCCGGGGGACCGGTCGATCGTCGGCGAGGCGGTCGCGGTCGACGGGGACGGACGGCTTGTGATCGCCACGGAGGAAGGGGTACAGGAGCCGGTGGGGGCGGGAGACATCGTGCACCTGAGGCCGGCGTGACGTGAACGCCGGGCCTCGTATCCCGGCTGGACGGAACGGAGTGAGCTGGCGCACACCTGCCGTAGAGTTGAGGCCGGTCGATACCTGACCGCGGAAGATCGGAAGGGCAGCAGGCGTGACCGTCGACGACACGGGCTCCGGCGCGGACGCGGACGGCCGGCGAAACCTGCCGGCCGCCGAATCCGGCGAGCCGGGCGACCCCGGTGAGGACCCGCATCCTCTCGCGCTGCGCCTCGAACAGCTCATCCTCGGCGCGGAGCGGCGCTACACCCCGTTCCAGGCCGCCCGCAGCGCGGGTGTCTCCATGGAGCTGGCCTCGCGTTTCTGGCGGGCCATGGGCTTCGCCGACATCGGGCAGGCCAGGGCGCTCACCGAGGCCGACGTCCTCGCCCTGCGGCGCCTGGCGGGCCTTGTGGAGGCGGGGCTGCTGAGCGAGGCGATGGCGGTGCAGGTGGCGCGGTCCACCGGGCAGACCACCGCCCGGCTGGCGGAATGGCAGATCGACTCCTTCCTGGAGGGCCTCACCGAGCCGCCCGAGCCGGGGATGACCCGTACCGAGGTCACCTATCCCATCGTCGAGCTGCTGCTGCCCGAGTTGGAGGAGTTCCTCGTCTACGTCTGGCGCCGGCAACTCGCCGCCTCGGCGGGCCGGGTCGTCCAGGCCGCCGACGACGAGGAGATGGTCGACCGGCGGCTGGCCGTCGCCTTCGCGGACCTCGTCGGCTTCACGCGGCTGACCCGGCGGATGGAGGAGGAGGAACTCGGCGAACTCGTCGAGGCCTTCGAGACGACCGCCGCCGACCTGGTCGCCGCCCGGGGCGGACGCCTGATCAAGACGCTCGGTGACGAGGTGCTGTACGCGGCCGACGACGCGGGCATCGCCGCCGACATCGCGCTGCTCCTCGTCGAGACGATGAGCAACGACGAGACGATGCCCGAACTGCGCGTCGGCATGGCGTTCGGCACGGTCACCACCCGGATGGGCGATGTCTTCGGTACGACGGTCAACCTGGCCTCGCGGCTGACGTCGATAGCTCCCAGGGACGCCGTCCTCGTCGACAGCGCCTTCGCCGAGGAGCTCATCCGCACCGGCGACGCCCCGGCCTCGGAGGCGGAGGCGGCGGAGGAGGCCGCCGCCGCGGAGAAGGAGGGCGAGGAGCCGTCGAAGTACCGCTTCGCGCTCCAGCCCATGTGGCAGCGCCCGGTGCGCGGTCTCGGCGTGGTCGAACCCTGGTTGCTGACGCGCCGCAACGGCGTCGACGGTTAGGCCGCCCCGACGGCACTGCGTCGACGGCTAGAGCTTCGGTACGGCGGCACCCAGCGGGTCCACACAGAGGCCGATGACGGGGACGCAGACGCCCGGCCGGCGCGGGTCGGTGGGCTTCTCCGGCGTGGGCGTGGGCGCGGGTGCGGCCGGCGTCGGGGCGGGTGCGGGTGCCGGGGGCGGCGTGGGCCGCGGGGCGGCGGTCGCCGAGGGCGCCGGGGCCCGGGGTGTGGGCACGGCCGGGGTGTAGGTGGCCCCCGGCGTGAGGGCGACGGACGTCGGTGCGCCGGGGACGCCCGGGACCAGGCCGGACTCGGGTGCTGCCGGGGCGGGACTCGCTCCGCCCATCGCGCTGGGAGCGGTGGGGCTGGGCACGGCGGTTGAGCCGCGTCCGGCCGGTCCGGCCGAGCGGCCGGCGTCGGAAGCGGCGTCGGCACCGCTGTCGGCACCGGTGTCGGTCTCCGTGCTCGCGACGGGTTCGGGCTGGGGCTCGGCCTCCGCGGTGCCGAGACCACTGGCGCCGCCCGGGTCGGGGGTCAGCCGGACGAGGCTCAGCACCCCGGCGGCCAGCGCGAGGCCGCCCGCGGCGAACAGCACCTTGCGGGGGCGTGGGCGGCGGTGCCGGCCACGCGGGCGCGGCGCCCACAGCCCGCCGGTCTCCTCGGCAGCCGTCCCGTCCAGAACTGCCGTCTCGTACGGCCCGGTCCACGTGCTCACCGGCGTGCTCGTCATCGCGTTCCTCCCCGATGCGGTCGCGCCCCCGACGCGCCGGGGCGGACGCACGATATGCGCTCCCATGGGCGGTGCGGGGGGAGTTGGGCGGCATGTCACCCGAACGGGTTGGCGGGACTGCGTCACGGGGCTGGATCACGTGGCCGCGGGGAACCGGGTCCGCTCTTCCGTCTCCGGGCGCCGACTGAGATGATCGGCCGAGCGTTGTTAACCCGCGTTAACCGGAGGGTGTCGTGAGCGGTGTCGGGAGCGGTGTCATGGGTGAGGAGCGGTTCGGGGAGTTCGTCCTCGTACGGCGGCACGGTGAGGGCGGGCACGTCGCCGAACTGGTCCTCGACCGGCCGAAGGCCATGAACGCCGTCTCCACCGACATGGCCCGGGCGATCGCCGGGGCGTGCGCCGCACTGGGCGGGGACCGGGACGTACGGGTGGTCGTGCTGACCTCGACGCACGAGCGGGCGTTCTGCGTCGGCGCCGACCTCAAGGAGCGGAACTCCCTCAGTGACGCCGAACTGCTGCGGCAGCGGCCGCTCACGCGCGGTGCGTACACCGGGGTGCTGGAACTGCCGATGCCCACGGTCGCGGCGGTGCACGGCTTCGCGCTGGGCGGTGGCTTCGAACTGGCGCTGGCGTGCGATGTGATCGTGGCCGACCCCACGGCCGTGGTCGGGCTGCCGGAGGTGTCGGTGGGCGTGATCCCCGGCGGTGGCGGCACCCAGCTGCTGCCGCGCCGGGTCGGGGCGGCCCGGGCGGCCGAGCTGGTCTTCACGGCGCGCCGGGTGGAGGCGGCCGAGGCGCGGGAACTGGGTCTGGTGGACGTCCTGGTGGAGGACGGGCGGGACCGGGAGGAGGCGCTGGCGCTGGCCGGGCGGATCGGCGGCAACTCACCGGTGGGGCTGCGGGCGGCGAAGCGGGCGCTGCGCCTGGGGCAGGGGCTGGACCTGCGGGCCGGGCTCGAGGTCGAGGACGCGGCCTGGCGGTCGGTGGCCTTCTCCGGGGATCGGGCGGAGGGGGTGGCGGCCTTCAACGAGAAGCGCAAGCCGCAGTGGCCAGGTGAGTGAGGAGAGAGCTCGTCACTCGCGGTGGCCCTCCGGTGTCCCCTTTCGGGCTGAATGTCCCTAGCCTGGGGAGATGGGTGAGGACAGACGCCTGGTGGCCGTGGTGGCGCTCGCGCAGGGGATGGCGGCCGCGCACACCCCCCGTGAGTCGTGGCGCGCCGCGGCCCTCGGGGCCTGCCGGGCGCTGTCCGGAGGTTTCGCGGCGCTCTCGGTGTGGGAGCGGGACCTCGGGCGGCTGCGGGTCCTGGCGAACGTGGGGGACCGGGCCGCCGACGAGGACGAGTTTCCCGAGGCCGAGGCCTATCCGGTGCACCGGTTCCCCGAGATCACCGAGTTCCTGCACGAGCGCTGGGTGGCCGGCGGTGAGCCCAACGCCTGGGTGGAGACGGCCCAGGGCCCGGCCGCCGGCCGCCCCGGCTACTGCCATCAGCGGGTCGCCGCGCTGCGTCGCCGGGGCCGCGGTTCCTGTGTGGTCGCGCCGATCGTGCTGCACGGCCGTGCCTGGGGCGAGCTGTACGTCGCCCGGTCCGCCGGCAGGCCCGTCTTCGACCGTGCCGACGCCGACTTCGCCACCGTCCTCGCCGCCGTCGTCGCCGCCGGGCTCGCCCAGACCGAGCGGTTGGAGGAGGCCCGCCGCCTCGCCTTCACCGACGCCCTCACCGGTCTGGCCAACCGGCGGGCCGTGGACGTACGGCTGGAGGAGGCGGTGGAGCGGCATCGCGTGGAGGGGACCGTCGTCAGCCTCGTGGTGTGCGACCTCAACGGGCTGAAGCGGGTCAACGACACCTGCGGGCACGCCGTCGGCGACCGGCTGCTGGAGCGGTTCGGGTCGGTGCTGTCGCTGTGCGGGGCCATGCTGCCCGGGGCGCTGGCCGCCCGGCTCGGCGGTGACGAGTTCTGTCTGCTGGCCGTCGGACCGCCCGCCGACGACGTCGTCAAGGTCGCCGGCGAGCTCTGCCGCCGGGCCGGTGACCTGGAGCTGGGCGAGGGTGTGGCCTGCGGGGTCGCCTCCACCCAGGACCCCATCGGGCCCGTGACCTCCGCCCGCCGGCTGTTCCGGCTGGCCGACGCCGCCCAGTACCGGGCCAAGGCCGTACGGGCCGCCCGGCCGGTGGTCGCCGGCCGGGCGGGCCCCGACGATCCCGTCGTGCGCCTCGCCGACGAGCCGCCCCACGAGCGGACCGCCGAGCGGCGGCGGTTCAGGGGGCGGGGCTGAGGGGGCGGGGTATGAGGGGGTCGTCGCCGAGGGCGGCCTTCGGGAGTGTGACCTATTCGGTAAGGGGTGAACCCGGTACCCACTGGTGACATCCTGGTCTTCACTGCGTACGCTCCTGAATATGGATATGCACACTGTGGTGGTGGGGACGTCCGGCGTGACCGCGTCCGACGTGCTTGCCGTGGCGCGCGACGGCGCCCGGATCGAGCTCTCCGCGGAGGCGGTGGCGGCCCTCGCCGCGGCCCGCGGGATCGTGGACGCGCTGGCGGCGAAGCCCGAGCCCGTCTACGGCGTCTCCACCGGTTTCGGCGCCCTCGCCACCCGGCACATCAGCCCGGAGCTGCGTGCCCAGCTCCAGCGCAACATCGTCCGCTCGCACGCCGCCGGCATGGGCCCGCGGGTCGAGCGCGAGGTCGTCCGGGCGCTGATGTTCCTGCGGCTGAAGACCGTCTGCTCCGGACACACCGGCGTCCGGCCCGAGGTCGCGCAGACCATGGCCGACATCCTGAACGCCGGCATCACCCCGGTCGTCCACGAGTACGGCTCGCTGGGCTGCTCCGGCGACCTGGCCCCGCTCTCGCACTGCGCCCTCACGCTCATGGGCGAGGGCGACGCGGAGGGCCCGGACGGCGCCGTCGGGCCCGCCGGCGCGCTGCTCGCCGAGCACGGCATCACCCCGGTCGAGCTGCGCGAGAAGGAGGGTCTCGCGCTCCTCAACGGCACCGACGGCATGCTCGGCATGCTGGTCATGGCCCTCGCCGACCTGGACATGCTCTACAAGTCCGCCGACGTCACGGCCGCGCTCAGCCTCGAGGCGCTGCTCGGCACCGACCGGGTCCTCGCCCCCGAGCTGCACGCCATCCGCCCGCACCCGGGGCAGGGCGCCTCGGCCGCCAACATGCTGGCCGTGCTGGCGGGTTCGGAACTCACCGGCCACCACCAGGACGACGCGCCCCGGGTCCAGGACGCCTACTCGGTGCGCTGCGCCCCGCAGGTCGCCGGCGCCGGCCGCGACACCATGGCGCACGCCCGGCTCGTCGCCGAGCGCGAGCTGGCCTCCGCCGTCGACAACCCGGTGGTGCTGCCGGACGGGCGGGTGGAGTCCAACGGCAACTTCCACGGGGCGCCGGTCGCCTACGTCCTGGACTTCCTCGCCATCGCCGTCGCCGACCTCGCCTCCATCGCAGAGCGGCGCACCGACCGGCTGCTGGACAAGAACCGCAGCCACGGCCTCCCGCCGTTCCTCGCGGACGACGCCGGCGTCGACTCCGGGCTGATGATCGCCCAGTACACGCAGGCCGCCCTGGTCAGCGAGCTGAAGCGGCTGGCCGTGCCGGCGTCGGCCGACTCGATCCCGTCCTCCGCGATGCAGGAGGATCATGTGTCGATGGGCTGGTCCGCGGCCCGCAAGCTGCGCACCGCCGCCGACAACCTCACGCGCGTGATCGCCGTCGAGCTGTACGCCGCCACGCGCGGTGTGGAACTGCGCGAGGGGCTGACCCCGGCGCCGGCGAGCCGGGCGGTCATCGAGGCCGTGCGCAGGGCGGGCGTGCGGGGTCCCGGCCCGGACCGCTTCCTCGCGCCCGACCTCGCGGCGGCGGACGCCTTCGTGCGCGACGGAAAGCTCGTCGCCGCGGTGGAGACGGTCACTGGACCGCTGCGGTAGAGCGACGGGGCCCCGCCGCACGGATGTGACGGCAGGGCCCCTACGCGTCGCGCGGACCGGTCGGTGGGCCGACGTGGGTCAGCGACCGGCGGGCCGGTGGCCCGCCGGGTCAGCGGGTCACTTCAGTTTGGCGACCTGCGCGTCGAGCACGGCCGCCGGGACGCCGCCCATCTCGCCGCCCTTCGCCATCGCGGCGAAGTTCACCGTGTAGAACGTGGCGACTGTGTTGCCCTTGCGCACGACCGCGGTGTGGAAGGTCGCCGTGCCCTCGCCGTCCATGTCGACGTCCGAGGCGAACGCCACCGTCTCGTCACCCTTCGCGGCGCCCTTCTCGGCGGCGGTCCTGGTGACCTTGGTGGTCTCGCCGTCGCCCGTCAGGCCGTACCCGCCGGCACAGGCCGTCACGCCGTCGGACACCGCCTTCATGGCCTTCTCGGCGCCGTCACCCGCGTACGAGGAGAGACCCACGTACGTCATGTCGATGTCGAAGGCGTCCGCGAGGTCCGTCGGCTGCGCGGTGGCGGCCGAGGCCTTGTCCTCCGAGACGGAGTTGCTGGCGTTCGCGTCCGTGTCGCCCGGGGCGAGACCGGCGGTGGCCCAGGCGAGCGGGTCGCACGCCGGCTTGTCGGTCTTCACCCGGGACTTGGAGGCCGGCAGGGTGTCGTCACCCGAGGCGACCTTGTAGCCCTTGAGTTCGCCCTGTGCGAGCAGCAGCTTCTCCAGCTCGGCGGTGGTGAGCGGCTTCGCGGCCGGAGCCGACGAGGAAGAGGCGGCGGACGAGGGCGAGGAAGCCCTGGAGTCGGCGGTGTCCTTCGATCCCTCGTCCGAACACGCGGTGAGGAGGGAGAGCGACAGCGCGCCCATCGCGGCAGTGGCGCACAGCCGCGCCCCCGGTGATCTCTTCATGAGCGAACTATGAAGAACTTGTCAAAGGACAGTCAAGTTAATTCAAAAACCCAGACGTTCCCGGCGAACGGAATACACCACGAAGCCCGCACCCACGGCGAGCAGCGTGGTCCCGCCGACGACGTACGGGGTCGTGTCGAAGCTTCCGGTGTCGGCGAGCCGGGTGCCGTCGTCGGCCGTGGTCTCGGCCATCGACTCGGCCATCGACTCGGCCGTCGTCCCGGCCGCGCCGTCGGCCCGGATGTCGGCCGTGGTCGTCGACGCGACCCGGGTCTGGGTCATGACCTGGGTCGTCGTGCCCGTTCTGGCCGGGGTGTCCTGGGACGCGTTCGCGGACGGGACGAACCACAGGGCGCCCAGCAGGGTCCCCGCGGCGGTGGCGGTCAGCAACGAACGTCGAGCGGATGACACGGAATATCTATCCCCTTGTGGCGCTGGCGAATTGGCCGTGTGGTCCGATGCTAATGAAAGTCACGGGTCGCGGGAAAGTTACGGGAGCTGTGAGCCGTACGCTCCGGCCATGAGCACTGAAGAGACATCACGTTTTGTACGGCTTCGGGTGGAGATTCTCCTCGAGGTGCACGACGAGGACGCCGTCACACAGGCGGCGCTGCGGCGGCTCGCCGACGACGCGGAGGTCCCGGACGCGGAGCGCGCGCACACCGAGGGCGCTGTGACGGAAGACACCGCGGAGGCCCTCGCCTACCTCGTCGACCCGTTCGACCTGGTCGGTGAGGTGCCGGGGGTGGAGCTCCAGCAGGCCTCCTGGTCCAGCGAGCGGGTCGACCACGACCCGGATTCGCCGGAGTGGGACTTCGACGAGGATGATGTCGACGAGGATGACGAGGCGGACGGCGAAGAGAGCCGCATCGGCTGAGCGTTCAGGGAAACTCGTGTACCCCGGACGGCAACCGCCGACCGGGGTCTCGTCGTCTCAGCAGACGCACGAACCGACACCCGCACCATCCGCACGCCGCGAACGTGGCGTGCCCCACACCTTCGGGACTGTGGAACGGGACGACCCGGTCGTAGCGTTGATGTTCCTGACGGGGACTCTCTGGGTTCTGGCAATCGGCGACGATGGAGAAGCGTGTGATGACGGACAGTAGGCGGCGCCGGGGTCTGATGACGGCGTCCGCACTGCTCGGCGGTGTTCTGGTGCTCTCTGCGTGTTCCGGCGGCGACAGCAGCGCCTCCGACGGCGGAGGCAGCTCCTCGCAGGCCAAGGCCGACGAGGCGGCGGCCAAGAAGTCCTCAGAGGCCCAGATCAAGATCACACCCGCGGACGGGTCCGACAACGCCTCCATCAACAACTCCGCGGCCGTCACGGTGAGCAAGGGCACGCTCACCGCGGTGACGATGACCACCGCCGAGGGCGCCGCCGTCAAGGGCGCGCTCTCCGCTGACAGGACGAGCTGGAAGCCGGACGCCCAGCTGGAGCGCTCCACCACGTACAAGGTGGCGGCCGAGGCGAAGGACTCGAGTGGTCTCGTGGCGCACGAGAACGCCTCGTTCACCACGGTCTCCCCGGACAACAGCTTCATAGGCAACTTCACGCCGGACGACGGCTCGACCGTCGGCGTGGGCATGCCCGTGTCGATCAACTTCAACAAGGAGATCACCAACAAGGCGGCCGTCCAGAAGGGCGTCACGGTCACCTCCACCAGCGGTCAGGAGGTCGTCTGCCACTGGTTCTCCACCCAGCGCATGGACTGCCGCCCCGAGGACTACTGGAAGGAGAACTCCACCGTCACGCTGAAGCTCGCGCTCGACGGTGTGGAGGGCGCCAACGGTGTCTTCGGCGTCCAGCAGAAGACCGTCACCTTCAAGATCGGCCGCAACCAGGTCTCCGTCGTCGACGCGAAGACCAAGCAGATGAAGATCACGCACAACGGCGCGGTCATCAAGACCATCCCGATCTCCGCCGGTTCGCCCGACAACACCACGTACGAAGGCCAGATGGTGATGTCGGAGAAGTTCAAGGAGACGCGCATGAACGGCGCGACCGTGGGCTTCACCGATGACGACGGCAAGGGCGAGTACGACATCAAGGACGTGCCGCACGCCATCCGCCTCACCAACTCCGGCACCTTCGTGCACGGCAACTACTGGGGCGCGAAGTCCGTCTTCGGCTCGGTGAACACCAGCCACGGCTGCGTGGGCCTGTCCGACACCAAGGGCGCCAACGACACCGGCACGGCGGGCTACTGGTTCTACACCAACTCGATCATCGGCGACGTCGTGGTCGTGAAGAACACCGGTGACAAGACCGTGGCCCCGGACAACGGCCTCAACGGCTGGAACATGGACTGGGCGCAGTGGAAGGCGGGTTCGGCCGTCTGAGGCCGTTCCTGACGGTATGTCGGACTGATGGCGTATCGGCCTGACGGTATGCCGGCCTGACGGCCGATCCGACAGTTCCCGCACAGCTCTCCGGTGCCGCCCCCAGGGGCGGCACCGGTGTTTCCGAGACCGATCACAGCCTTCTCATCGTTCTCTTATTTGGGCCTTATCCCATCATCACGCGCGGTACCTACCGTGCGGCCATGTTCTTCACCTACCTGAGGCGCGAACTGCGCCGCCGTAGAAAAGCGGCCCTCGTCGTCGCCTCCGGGCTCGCGCTGGGCATCGCGCTGGTCATCGTGGTCACCGCCGTGTCCTCCGGCATGGGGAAGGCCCAGGACAAGGTCCTCCAGTCCCTGTACGGCCTCGGTACGGACATGACGGTCACCAAGGCCGCCTCGCCCACCGCGAGCGCCTCGGACCGGCCGCGCTTCCAGTTCGACGCGCAGGACAACGACTCCGACGCGGAGCAGAGCACCGACCGCGTCATGGTGCAGGGCTTCCAGACCCTGTCGACCGCGACCGTCACCAAGGTCGCCAAGCAGGGCGGTGTCTCCGACGCGGTCGGCGGACTCAGCCTCCAGGTCCTCAAGGTCAACGGCCAGTTCACCCGCGGCCAGTTCCAGCAGGACGGCAACGCGGGCGGCGGCGGCCAGCAGGGCGGCGGCGCCGGTGGCACCGGCGGCGGCAACAGCGGCGGCACCGGCCAGCCGCAGGGCGAAGTGCGGGGCGGCGGTGCCAACTTCGACGTCAACAGCTACTCCGTCTACGGCACCGACGTCACCGAGCCCGCGCTCGGCCCGCTGACCTCCTCGACCCTCACCAGCGGCCGTACCTTCAAGACCTCCGAGAGCAACGGCAAGGTCGCCGTCCTCGACTCGGCGTACGCCAAGGAGAAGTCGCTCAAGGTCGGCTCCACGCTCACCATCAGCAGCGTCAAGTTCTCGGTGATCGGCATCGCCACGGCCGACAGCGGTGACGCCGCCGCCAACGTCTACATCCCGCTGACCCAGGCCCAGACCCTCAGCGACTCGAAGAACAAGGTCACGACGATCTACGTCAAGGCGACCGACTCCCAGAAGATCGACAGCGTCAAGTCGACGATCCAGAAGAACGTCTCGGGCACCACGGTGACGACCTCCGCCGACCTCGCGGACACCGTCTCCGGCTCCCTCTCCACGGCCTCCTCGCTCGCCACCAACGTCGGCAAGTGGCTGTCCATCGCGGTCCTGATCGCCGCCTTCCTGGTCGCCGGTCTGCTCACCTCCTCGGCGGTCTCCCGCCGCGTCCGTGAGTTCGGCACGCTGAAGGCGCTGGGCTGGAAGTCCGGCCGGGTCACCCGGCAGGTCGTCGGTGAGGCCATGGTCAACGGTCTGCTGGGCGGTGCGCTCGGCATCGGGCTGGGCCTGGCCGGCGCGTACCTCGTGACCGCGATCAGCCCGACGCTCCAGGCCCAGCTGGGCGGCGGGGGCGGCGGGGGCCAGGGCGG
Organism: Streptomyces sp. NPDC060000; assembly: GCF_042737375.1. Classification (NCBI taxonomy): domain Bacteria; kingdom Bacillati; phylum Actinomycetota; class Actinomycetes; order Kitasatosporales; family Streptomycetaceae; genus Streptomyces; species Streptomyces sp. NPDC060000. Next base: position 56,913 of record NZ_JBHWUU010000047.1, on the reverse strand, counting down.
TCCCGGCGGTGGCGGAGGCTTCGGCGGCCCCGGCCGCCAGGCGGCGGCCAAGACCCTCGACGTGGCGCTGACCGCGCCGGTGAGCGTCACGACGGTGGCCATCGCGGTGGGTCTCGCCGTGGCCGGCGGCCTGATCGCGGGAGCGTTCGGCGGCTGGCGCGCCTCACGGCTGCGACCGGCGGACGCGCTGCGCCGCGTCGAGTAGCCGGACCGTCCCCCACCCTCATACGCACCCCAGGAGTTGTTGTCCCCATGTACGAACTCAGAGGCGTCACCAAGCGCTACACCCGGGGCAAGGACACGGTCCACGCCCTGGACGGCGTCGATCTGACCATCCCGGACGGCGACCGGCTCGTCATCCAGGGCCCCACCGGCGGCGGCAAGTCCACGCTGCTCCAGATGATCGGCGCGCTCGACCGGCCCACCGAGGGCGAGATCGTCCTCGACGGCGTCGACCTGGCCAAGCTCTCCGAGGCCAGGCTGACGAAGGTACGCAGCGAGAACATCGGCTTCGTCTTCCAGTCCTTCAACCTCATCCCGACGCTCAACGCGCAGGAGAACGTCGAGACCGCCCTCGTCCCGCTCGGCGTGAAGGTCAAGGAGCGGCGCGAACGGGCCGCCGAGGCGCTGAGGTCCGTGGGCCTCGGAGAGCGCCTCGGACACCTGCCCTCCGAGATGTCCGGCGGCCAGCAGCAGCGCGTCGCGATAGCCCGCGCACTGGTGAAGCAGCCGAAGGTGCTGCTCGCCGACGAACCCACCGGCAACCTCGACGAGAGCATGCGCGACGAGATCATGGACGTGCTGTACACCATGTGGGAGGAGCACGGGCTGACCTTCATCATGGTCACCCACGACTCGGCGATCGCGAAGAAGGCTCCGCGCCTGGCGACGATCCGCAAGGGCAGGATCACGGTGAAGGAGAACGCCGCGTCGAAGTGAGCGCGCCCGGGTGTGCCCGTGCATGTCCGGATGTGCCCAGGTGCATCCGTGTGTGGAGCCGGGTCCTGCCTGTCCCGACGGGTGCCCGGTGACCACGCTGCGGCCCGGCCCCGGGCGGACCGGGCCGCCGGTTCGCTGAGCGCTGAGCGAACGCCTGCCGGAAGACGAGCCTCCGGCGGGCCGTTCGTGCTTGCGTGGCCTCATGACGGCACCCGAGACAGCCACGCCCGCCACGTCCCGCACCACGGTCGAGTACATCCGGTACCGCATCCCGCAGGAGCGGTCCGCGGAGTTCCTGGCCGCGTACACCCGGGCCGCGCGGGAACTCGCGGCCTCCCCGCACTGCGTCGACTACGAACTCGCCCGCTGCGAGGAGGACTTCGGCCACTTCGTCCTGCGGATCACCTGGACGTCGACCGAAGACCACCTCGAGGGCTTCCGCACCTCCGACCTGTTCCCCGCCTTCCTCGCGGAGATCCGGCCGTACGTCGGGGACATCGACGAGATGCGGCACTACAAGGCCACCTCGGTACGCGGGGCGGGCTCCGCCGTGCCCACGCTGTACGAGTGGGCGGGCGGGGCGGAGGCCTTCGCCCGGCTCACGGAGGCCTTCTACACCAAGGTGCTCCAGGACGACCTGCTCGCGCCGGTCTTCGCCGGTCTCGCCCCCGAGCACGCCGAGCATGTCGCGCTCTGGCTCGCGGAGGTCTTCGGCGGGCCGGGGAGCTACTCGGCGACCCAGGGGGGCCACAGCCACATGGTGGCCAAGCACTTCGGGCGGGACATCACCGAGCCCCAGCGCCGCCGCTGGGTCAACCTCATCCAGGACGCCGCCGACGAGGCGGGTCTGCCGGCCGACGCCGAGTTCCGGTCGGCGTTCCTCGCCTATGTGGAGTGGGGCACCCGGCTCGCCGTCCACTTCTCCGGCCCGGACGCCAAGCCACCGGCCGAGCAGCCCGTGCCGCAGTGGGGCTGGGGCGCGGCTCCGCCGTACCGGGGCTGACCACCGGAGCCCGGCCCTTTGGGGAGGTTCGGGGGCGCCGGCGCAGGGGACGCCGAAGCGACGGAGGGGCGGGTCTCAGACGGACGGTGTCTGTGAGCCGTTTCCCGCCCGCGTCGCGTCCGCGCCCCAGCTCGCCAGCAACCGCAACGCCTCCGCCGAGGCCGACCCCGGCTCCGCGTGGTACGTCACCAGCGTCTGTTCCAAGTCGCCGATCAACCGGAACCCCTCGAAGCGCAGGGAGAGTTCACCGACCAGTGGATGCCTCAGCAGTTTCACGCCGTGGCTCTTCTCCTTGACGTCGTGGGTCGCCCACAGCCGCCGGAAGTCCTCGCTCTTCACCGACAGCTCGCCCACCAGCGCGGAGAGCCGCGGGTCGTCGGGAAAGCAGCCCGCGTCCATGCGCAGGGCGCAGACGATGTCGATCGCCTTCTGCTCCCAGTCCACGAAGAGGTCCCGGTACGCGGGGCGCAGGAAGACCAGCCGCGCCCAGTTGCGCTCCGCCACCGGCAGCTCCGCCCAGTCGCCGAAGAGCGCCGCCGCCATCCGGTTCCAGCCCAGGATCTCCGAGCGCCGCCCGACCAGGTACGCCGGCACCGAGTCCATCGTGTCCAGCAGCTGCCGCAGCGCGGACCGGACCTGCTGGGGCGGCCCGTTCTGCTTCTTCTTGTGCTTCGGCTTCGCCAGGTGGGTCAGATGCGCGTGCTCGGCGTCGGAGAGCCGCAGCGCCCTGGCGATCGAGTCCAGCACCTCCGCCGACACGTTCCGTCCGTTGCCCTGCTCCAGGCGCGTGTAGTACGCCACGGACACACCGGCCAGCTGAGCCAGCTCCTCGCGCCGCAGCCCCGGCACCCTGCGGTGCCGCCCGAAGTCCGGCAGGCCCACGTCCTCCGGCTTCAGCCTGGCCCGCCGGGTACGCAGAAACTCGCTGAGCTCGGCACGCCGGTCCAGGGAGGCGCCGGGCGGTTCGGGGCGTTCGTCCATGCCGTCCAGTATTCACCGTCGTACGCACAGGATCCTGACCCCGCCAGTGGTAGGCACAGCAGACGTACGTCGAAGCGTGGCCTGGGTGAATCCCGTGCGACGGGGCAGGCTGGTCGTCGTACCGGCCCACAGGCAGGCCGGAACACCGACCCTCGCTAGGAGATCCCCCCGCATGACCACCGTAGCCGCGTACGCAGCGCCCGCCGCCAAGGCTCCGCTGGAGCGCACGACGATCGAACGCCGCCAGGTGCGCGAGTCCGACGTCCTGATCGACATCGAGTTCGCCGGAATCTGTCACTCGGACATCCACCAGGCCAGGGAGGGCTGGGGCGAGGCGATCTTCCCGATGGTGCCCGGCCACGAGATCGCGGGCGTCGTCTCCGAGGTCGGCTCCGGCGTCACCAGGTTCGCCGTCGGCGACCGCGTGGGCGTCGGCTGTCTCGTCGACTCCTGCCGCGAGTGCGACAACTGCGAGGCGGGCCTCGAGCAGTACTGCACCGGCGGCAGCGTCGGCACGTACAACGCCGTCGGCAAGGACGGCGAGCCCACCTACGGCGGCTACTCGCAGAAGATCGTCGTCGACGAGAACTACGTCGTGCGCATCCCCGAGGGCCTCAAGCTCGACGAGGCCGCGCCCCTGCTCTGCGCCGGCATCACCACGTACTCCCCGCTCAAGCACTGGAACGCCGGTCCCGGCAAGAAGGTCGCGATCCTCGGCATGGGCGGCCTCGGCCACATGGGCGTCAAGATCGCGCACGCCCTCGGCGCCGAGGTGACCGTGCTGTCCCAGTCGCTGCGCAAGAAGGACGACGGCCTGAAGCTGGGCGCCGACCACTACTACGCCACCAGCGACGAGAAGACCTTCGAGGAGCTGCGCGGAACCTTCGACCTCATCCTCTCCACGGTCTCCGCCCCGCTGAACCTGGACGCCTACCTGTCCCTCCTGAAGACGGACGGCGCCTTCGTGAACGTCGGCGCGCCCGAGGAGCCCGTCGCGCTCAACCTGTTCTCGGTGATCGGCGGCCGCAAGACCCTCGCCGGCTCCGGCATCGGCGGCATCCAGGAGACCCAGGAGATGCTGGACTTCTGCGCCGAGCACGGCTTCGGCGCCGAGATCGAGCTGATCAGCGCCGACCAGATAAACGAGGCGTACGAGCGGGTGCTGGCCAGCGACGTCCGCTACCGCTTCGTGATCGACGCGTCCACGATCTGACGGACCTGGTGACGGTCCCGGCGTCCCGCTGATCACGAGAGGGGCCCCGGCGAATCCTTGGGTTCCAGCCCGCCGGGGCCCTTCCTCGTCGCTGAACGGCCGGGCGGGCGCCCAGGGGCCGGGCCCCGTCGGTCTCTCCCCAGCAGCCACAGCAGTTACGGCCTGCCCACCAGCGCGGTCAGCGCGCAGACCGGGGTCTCCAGCGGCGGCAGCAGTGTGCGGGCGGCCGGGTCCGCGCCGACCAGGGTTCAGGTGACCGGGAACGCCTCGTCGTCGCCGTAGGACCGTACGAGGACTCCGCCGCCGGGGGCCGGACGCACGGAATGGGCCCGCCCGAGCCCGGCCACGCGCGCGCGACCCTCGCCTGCCTCGCCCCCGACCTCCACCAGCGTGTTCTCGTCGATGGCCACCCCGTGTGCGAGCCGTCCGGCCGCCACGACCGCGGCCAGCCGCCCCAACGTCCCCCACTGGGCGGCATGGTTGTCCACCCCGAACGGCACGAGCCCCAGCCCGGGCCGGACGTCGATCTCCTCGAGGTCCTCGGCGCTGTCCGGCGGACATACGGGGACCCCGCCGACCAGCCACCCCCCGACCACCGCCTCCCGCGCCGCGATCGCCGCCCCCGCGGAGAACCCGGCGTAGGGAATGCCGCGACGGGAGAGCGCGGAGGGCAGAGCGGGCAGGGAGGAAGGCCCCCCGCCGAACGCCTCCTGATACGCGGGCGTCAGCCCACCGCAGACGATCACCCCGTCCACGTCCTCGGGGACCGCCTCGGCGTCCACCCGCTCCCCGATCGGCACGAGCAACGGCAGGGGAGTGCAGTCCCCTGCCTTTCGCAACGCGATGTCGTAACGCGCGAACTGCTCGGCTCCGTTCCCCTCGTCGACGATCACACAGAGGATGCGGGGCACCGAACCGGACCGCAGGCCGGGCCCGACCCCGGACGGGGAGCCGGACTCGGTCCCGGACACGGACGCGGTCTCGGACTCGGCGGACTCCGCCTCGGGCACGGCCCTGGAGCCGGACTCGGCTCCGGATGCCGATGTGGACGCCGCCGACGCTGCCGATGCGGACGCCGCTGACGCGGCGCGCAGAAACGGTCCGTAGACGACGTCGGCGACCGCCTCGTCCCACCCGCCACCGATCAGGAACACGGCGCCGCCACCGCCATCGCAACCGCTCTCCGTACCGTTCGTATCGTTCATGCTGTTTGTACCGCTGCTCACGCGCGTTTCCCCCTGGACTCATGGACGACTCGGGCAAGTGACTCACGAAGGGCGGCCGGGCGGCCGGTGTGCGCTTCAGACATCGGCCTGGAGCCCCTTGAGACCGTCGTAGGCGGCCATCAGGATGTCCAGTCCCCGGGTGTCCTTCGCGGGTTCCCGCATCTGATTGGTCACGTACGCCACCACCGTGCGGCCCTCGGGTTCGATCATGACCGTCGAGCCGCCCCAGCCGCCCCACCCGTAGGTGCCGCCGAACCTCCCGTACCCCAGGCCCCAGCTGATCGGCATGCCCAGGACACGGTCCTCACCGCTGAACTGCTCCTCCCAGGCGCGGTCACAGCCCGCCCGCGACAGCAGCCGCACCCCACGCACCGAACCCCCGCAGGCCATCGCCGACTGGACGAGGGCGATCGAGCGGGCGTTGCCGAAGCCGCTCGCCGCCGGGATCTGCGCCCGGCGCCAGGCCACGCTGTTGCCGTCGCGGAGCCGGATCGCGGTCGGGGCGGTGGCCGAAGCCGGGGCGGCCCTGGCCGTGTCGCCGGCCGCCGAGCCCGCGACGTAGTCCTCGTCCCGGGACGGCGGCGGGACCGTCGGAGCCACTCGGTGATCGTGCCCGGCCGGCAGCCCCATGTGGAAGTCCGCGCCCAGCGGTCCGGCGATCTCGTCGGCGAAGAACTCACCCGGGCTCCGGCCGGTGATCCGGCGCACGACCTCGCCCACGAGGAATCCCTGGGTGAGCGAGTGGTACCCGGCCGCGGTGCCCGGCTCCCACTGCGGGGCCTGCGCGGCCAGCCGGGCCGTCGCGGCCGGCCAGTCGTAGATCTCCGCCACCGGGCCGTCCCAGTCGGGCAGACCCGCGGTGTGCGAGAGCAGGTGCCGTACCAGCACCGCCTCCTTGCCCGCCGCGGCGAACTCCGGCCAGTACCGGGCAACCGGCGCGTCCAGTTCGAGTTCGTCCCGGTCGGCCAGCACCAGCGCGCAGAGCGCCGTCATCGTCTTCGTGACGGACCAGACGTTGGCGATCGTGTCCCGCTGCCACGGGACTTCGCGCGCCGCGTCGGCGAACCCGCCCCAGACGTCCACCACCGGCTCACCGTCCACGAAGACGGCCACCGAGCCGCCCAGGTCTCCGCCGTCCAGTTGCGCGGCCAGTGCGGTGGGCACGGCGGTGAACAGACCGTCGTACGAGCCCCGAATGTCAGCCATGCCCGCCATTCAGCCCCCACCGAACCACCCGTGGCAACCGAAATTCGTCCCGCGGGTGCCGTCCGGCCGCGTCTACCGTCCGGGATCGCCCGCCGAGGTCCTGGTCAGCGGGGGCGGGGTGGCCTGGGCGCCCATGTCGAGGCGGAACGGCGGGTACGCGTCGGTCATCAGCGCCGCGTAGGCGGCCACCCGCGCGACCCAGCGGGCCAGCCCGAGCAGGAAGTCGAAGAGGTGAACCGGGTAACGGCCGGTGGCCGCCAGAATGATCACGGCGACGAACGAGAGGAAGTAGACCAGGCCGCCGCCGTGCCAGCGGTCCGACCCTCCCCAGCCCCATCCCCAGTCGCCGACGAACATCCCGACGACGATGTACTGCGGAATCGCCAGCAGCCACCACTTCACCAGGACCAGGCCCCGGGACAGGCGCTCGGGATAGACGACGTCGAAATGCGCCGGGTAGTCGGCCACCTCGGCAAGCGTGAACGGCGGATAACGGTCGGTGCCGAGCACGGTGTGGGCGTAGTAACTGACCCGCCAGTTCCAGCGCATGACGCCGACGTTGAAGTCGAAGAGCGAGCGGGGATACCGGCCGGTGAACAGGATGGCGAAGAACGCTACGAAGGTCACGAAGGAGAACGCGATCCACAGGAAGAACAGCACGATGTAGTGCGGGACGGCGAGGAGCCATTTCACCAGCCACAGCCATCTGGACGGCCGTGGATCGAGAAACGCCTCGATACGCACAGGTGACCCGGCGACCGGATTCATGTGGATCAGCCCCTCTCGAGCGTCCCCGTCCCGGTTCTCGCCCGGACGGGCCGGCGGCCAGGTGGTTTCCTGATCATGAATTCAGGCTCGCACACGAAGCGGCAGGCTGCGACCGGGCTGATTCCCTCGCGGGGGACGGCTCCGTCTCGCTTCAGAGCAGCAGCGGGAGGCCCACGAGCGCAGCGCCGCTCGCGCCGAGCGCCGCCATGAGTGATCCGGGCCAGTTGCCCGACTGGGCGTAGGTCAGCAGACCCGCCAGCAGCCCCGCCACCACCGCGGCCAGAAGAATCAGAGCCCAGCGTAAGGACAGCCGCTCCGGCGACGGCGACGGCGACGGCCACGGGGGCGGGGGCGGGGGTGACGGCGGTGGTGAGGGCGGCGTGGGTGAGGCCGGTTCGGACATGGGGCACTCCTGCGGCTGCGTCAGGATGGGACGAGGCAGCCCCGAGCCGGCGGCTGCCGCGCGCTGACGCCGACCGGGTGACCTCAGTTGCGGCTCACCTCGGCCGGTGCCGGCGCCACCGAAACCTCTCGAATGAGAACCACCGTAAGCGTATGAGCGGTATCAGAGAAGCCTTCTGATGTGTCATCGGCTGCCGGAGAGGGGCACGAAAGAGTGAAAGCGGGCGACAACGCGCTCCGGTGTGCGCCCATTGGGCTCCCACGCGCTTCCTCACGCATGGACACGACTGCTGACCAGAAGGGCGTTGTGACCTAGCGTTTATGCCATGACTGGTCCTGAATTAGACGCTCGCGTGGATTCCGAGGACGCGCTGAGGGGTTCCACCGCCAAGGTGGTGGAACTGCTGGGCTGTCAGATCGTGGAGGGGGGCAAGCCGCGCGACCAGCACCTGACCGTCGACGCCGTCATGCAGGAGTTCGGGATCACCCGGCCCATGGCACGCGAGGCACTGCAGACGCTGCATCAGAAGGGCCTGGTCAATCTGCAGCCGCGGATCGGAGCCACCGTTCAGGCGCTGCAATGCTGGGACCTGCTGGACCCCGACGTGATCGCGTGGCGTCTGGAGGTGGCCCCCGACAGCCAGATGCGGTCGCTCACCGAGCTGCGGGAGGTGATCGAGCCCCGGGCGGCCAGGCTGGCGGCGCTGAGCAGGTCCGCGGAGGTCTGCCACGATCTGACCAGCCGAGCCCGCACTCTGCTGGCCCTCAGTGAGGAACCGGATTTCGCGCAGCCGCGCGCGGGAGCCGCGATCCGGCAGCGCTTCCGGGACGTCGACGCCGCCTTCCACCGCACCCTGCTGGCCGGCTCGCGCAACGAGCTGTTCCTACGGCTTTCCCACCCGGTCGTCATGGCGTTGAACCACCGGATCGAACGGGACTGGACGGGCGGTGACGAGGACGCCGATTTGGTCATGCCGGCGCGGGCCGTCGTCGGGGCCGACACCGTACAGAGCTATCCCACACGGCCCGAGCCGATCGCCATGTGGCTGCACATGGGGCTGGCCTACGCCGTCGACCAGGGCCTGGCGACGGCGTCGGAGGCCTTCGCGGAGGCCATCCTCGCCGAGATCCGGGGCGGACGGTTGCAGGATCCCGCCGTGCTCGACCATCTGCGGGCGGGACTCGACCAGTTCAACGTGAACGGCCTGCCTACCGCCCGCCGGGACGGCTTCCAGGACGCCATGGCCGCGTTGATCCGGGCTCGGCGCGCCCCCGTCGTCGTCATGGGGGTGACCGGGTGCGGCAAGTCCACCGCGGGCCAGTACCTGGCGGAGTCGCTCAGAGTGCCCTTCGAGGAGGGGGACCGCTTCCATCCCGGACGCAACGTGGAGTCGATGAAGCGCGGCGACCGTCTCGACGACCGTGACCGCAGTCCGTGGCTGGCCGCCGTCGCGGGCCGCATGCGGGCCGCGGGCTCGGAGGAGGGGCTGGTGGTCACGTGCTCGGCCCTGAGACGCATCTACCGCGAGATGCTGCGGGTGGCCCGCGCCGACGCGTTCTTCGTGCACCTGGTACTCGACCAGGACGAGGCCACCGCCCGCGTGGCCGCCAGGGAGGCGCACTACATGCCCGCCTCCTTGGTGTCCTCACAGTTCGAGGACCTCGAACCACTCCAGGAGGACGAGGTCGGCATGACGGTCGACGCGACCCTGCCCGTCGAACGCATCGTCGCCGAGGTCCAGACCGAACTGGCCCGGCGCACGCGCTCACGCTGAGACGACCCCACCCGGACTCGGACTCGGACTCGGATCGCGAGGCCGAACGAGAGCGCCCGCGACGGACCCTGCCGGTTTGACGCCAACGGACGGGCCCTGATCGACGGATGCCGACGGATCGGTCCTGCCGTGCCGGCTCGATGCTGATGGGTCGGTCCTGCCGTGCCGGCTCGATGCCGACGGGTCGGTGCTGCACTGCCTGCTCGATGCCGACGGACCTGCCCTGCCTGTCCGATGCCGACGGGTCGGTGCTGCCCGTCTGACGCCGACCGATTGATCCGACCAATCGATTGATCTCGACCGATTGATCCGACCCATCGACTGATCCTGATCGCTTGATCCGACCGACCGATCGATCGACCCGACCGATGAGAGGGGACCTGTCATGCGGATTGTGTCCGCCGAGGTGATCGTCACCAGCCCGGGACGGAACTTCGTCACTCTGCGCATCACCACCGAGGACGGCATCACCGGCCTCGGCGACGCCACGCTGAACGGCCGCGAACTGGCCGTGCAGTCCTATCTGGACAACCATGTCGTCCCTCTGATCCTCGGAGGCGACGCCTCGCGCATCGAGGACACCTGGCAGTACCTCTACCGGGGCGCCTACTGGCGGCGCGGCCCCGTGACCATGGCGGCCGTCGCGGCGGTCGACACGGCGCTGTGGGACATCAAGGCCAAGAGCGCCGGGATGCCGCTGTACCAGCTCCTCGGTGGCGCGTCCCGTTGCGGAGCCATGGCCTACGGGCACGCCTCGGGCCGAGATGTGCCCGAACTGCTCGACTCCGTGCGTGCGCATCTGGAGCTGGGCTACCGCGCGATACGCGTCCAGAGCGGCATACCCGGCCTGGACTCGGTGTACGGGGTGGCCGCTTCGGGCGCGCGGGGTGGAGAGCGTTACGACTACGAGCCCGCGCGCCGAGCCGCCGTCGGCGGACGGCCCGTCCCGGCGGTGGAGACCTGGGACACCCGCGCGTATCTGCGGCACATGCCGTCCGTCTTCGAGGCCGTCCGCGCGGAGTTCGGTCCCGAACTGCCGCTGCTGCACGACGGACACCACCGGATGACGCCGATCCAGGCCGCTCAGCTGGGCAAGGCGCTGGAACCGTACGACCTGTTCTGGCTGGAGGACGCGACACCTGCCGAGGATCAGGCGGCGCTGCGCCTGATCCGGCAGCACACGACGACACCGTTGGCGATCGGTGAGGTCTTCAACTCGGTGTACGACTACACCACGTTGCTCGGCGAGCGGCTGATCGACTACGTGCGGTCCGCGGTCACCCACACCGGTGGGGTCACCGCCATGAAGAAACTGCTCGATCTCGCGGACGTCTACGGCGTCAGGTCCGGGATGCACGGTCCGACCGACATCTCCCCGGTGGGCATGGCCGCAGCCCTCCACCTGGACCTGGCCATCCACAACTTCGGCATCCAGGAGTACATGCAGCACTCCGAGCGGACGCTGGAGGTATTCCGCACCTCGTTCCGGTTCGAGGACGGACTGCTGCACCCGTCCGACACCCCGGGACTGGGAGTCGAACTCGACACCGAGGCGGCGCGCCACTTCCCGTACGAGCCGGCGTACCTGCCGGTCAACAGGCTGGCGGACGGAACCGTGCACGACTGGTGACACGCGCTGCCCGGCTCGTCGGAGACCGAGTGGATCCCCAGGGGCGAGAGTTGCCACCCTCGGTGCGCTCCAGGTCCACCGTCATGCGACGCCCGTCGCGCCGAGCCTGTGCTGTGACTGCCGCCGGCTGTCCGGCAGCACATCCCCACTCGAACACGGCACACGGCACAAGGCACACGCCTGCGGCTGGAGCTCACAGCCACCGCTTCGCTGCTTCGACGCTGTCACCGCCGCTGGTGTTGAACGCGATCGCGGCATCCGGTGCATGTTGCCGAACCAGGTTCACGACCAGCTCGAAGAACGTCAGAAGTGGTTCGGGCTTGCGTATTCCACCCCCGATCACGACGACGTCCCAGGCGCGCTCGGACAGCGCCGCGACCACCGCGGACCCGGCTGATTCGTCCGGTGCGAGCAGCGTCATGGACGCGTCGATGGCATGTTCGCCGAAACGGACCAGTTCCCTGTCCAGGACCGCGCGCATGGCGTCCCCGTCCATACCGGGCACTGCGTGCGGATCGAACCCGAGAATGAGAGCGGAAGGCATGCCCTGCAGGACGATCAGCCGACCGCGCCGGTTCCCCGCCGCACGACTCCGGCGGCGGAACCAGCGCCGGGCAGGCAGCGTTCAGGCCGTCTCGAACGGTGGCGCGACGGGAGGAGAGAGCGATCCGATGGGTTTGCTCAGCGTCTACTCAGCCTGCGTTGAGTATGTGCGCTCAAGTCCGGCCGGACGCGCGCGGCCATTGCCCAGGAGGGTGCGGCAGCTCAGTGCGGCAGCGTCGCCGGGCTGCCGCCGTTCGCCTCGTAGCCCGCCACCGCCAGCGCGCGGTAGACCGCGAACTCGCCGGCCGGGTCGGGGGAGAGGGTCCACGGGAGGGCGCCCACATGGCCGTCCACGTGGACGAGCTGGTTCATCGCCTCCGACCAGCGCTCGGAGCGCACCAGGAAGAAGATCAGCAGATGGCGGACGTGCGCCAGCATCGGGTCGTCGGGACGGGCCGCGTGCACCGCGAACAGCGCGCCGTGCATCGCCTTCGTCACGACCTCGCTCTCGTAGAAGCCGCGGACCAGGTTCACCTCCGGGAGGTGCTCGAAGACCGCGAAGAGGGGCATGGCCGCGAGCAGCGAGCCCCGGGGCGCTCTCGCCGCTGCCGCCTCCGCGAACGAGTACGCCAGTTCGCGCGAGCCGTGCCACTTCTCGCACCAGTAGTGCAGGGCCGCCAGGTGCGCCCCCATGTGCGCGGGGGCGCGGTCCAGGATCTGCAGCCAGAGCTGCTCGAACTCCTTCTGTGAGTACTGCAGACCGCGGGCCACCGACAGCTCGACGATGTACGGGACCGGGTCATCCGGAGACAGCAGCGCCGCCTGGCCGCAGGCGTCCTTCGCCTCCTCCATGATGATCCGGAAGTCGTCCGTGCCCCGGGCCGAAGTCCGCCACGCCTGCTGCACCAGGAACTCGGCGTGCACCGCCGCACCGCCCGCGTCCTTCGGCGCCTCCGCGCGCCAGACCCGCAGCCACTGCCCGCCCGGTGTCTCGCCGACACCGCCCGGCCGCTGCTGGAGCTCCAGCGCCGCCGCGCCCGCGAAGGCCTGCACGCGCTGCCAGCGCAGCTCGCCCTCCGTGCCCGTGCCGGCCAGCAGCTGCTGCGCGGCCCGGTAGTCCTGCGTGTGCTGCACCACGTCCAGCACGTCCAGCAGGTCCTGGTCGGGGCCGGGCATACGGATGTCCAGTTCCTCCGTGCGCACGAAGCCGTAGGTCGCCGGGTCCGCTGCGTCAGGGTGGTCCGCCGGGACCTGCTCGATCATGCCGCGCCTGCGCCGCAGGAACGGCAGCAGCACGAAGCCGACCATGAGCAGCGCGACCAGGACGAACAGAATCTCCATGCCACAAGCGAACCAGACCGCGCCGACAATTGGCCAACCCGCCCCCGCACCTGTGGAAAACGTCCGCGGCGGACCGTCCGCCTCCGCCCGCACGCTGCCGCCGTCCCGCACCAGGCCCGCGAGCGGACTACGCTCGGTGCCCATGAGCGACAGGCACATCAGTCAGCACTTCGAGACCCTCGCGATCCACGCGGGCAACACCGCCGATCCCCTCACCGGCGCGGTGGTCCCGCCGATCTACCAGGTCTCGACCTACAAGCAGGACGGCGTCGGCGGCCTGCGCGGCGGCTACGAGTACAGCCGCAGCGCCAACCCGACCAGGACCGCCCTCGAGGAGAACCTCGCCGCCCTCGAAGGCGGCCGCCGAGGCCTCGCGTTCGCTTCCGGACTGGCGGCCGAGGACTGCCTGTTGCGTACGCTGCTCAGCCCCGGCGACCACGTGGTCATCCCGAACGACGCCTACGGCGGCACGTTCCGGCTCTTCGCGAAGGTCGTCGCCCGCTGGGGAGTGGAGTGGTCGGTCGCCGACACCAGCGATCCCTCCGCCGTACGGGCCGCGATCACCCCGAAGACCAAGGCGGTGTGGGTGGAGACCCCCTCCAACCCGCTCCTCGGCATCACCGACATCGCCGCCGTCGCCCAGGTAGCGAGGGAGGCGGGCGCCCGTCTCGTCGTCGACAACACCTTCGCCACGCCGTACCTCCAGCAGCCCCTGGCGCTCGGCGCGGACGTCGTGGTGCACTCCCTGACCAAGTACATGGGCGGCCACTCGGACGTCGTCGGCGGCGCGCTGATCACCGCCGACGCGGAGCTGGGAGAGGAGCTGGCGTACCACCAGAACGCGATGGGCGCGGTCGCCGGGCCCTTCGACTCCTGGCTGGTGCTGCGCGGCACCAAGACACTGTCGGTGCGCATGGACCGGCACAGCGAGAACGCCACCAAGGTCGCCGAGATGCTGACCCGTCACGCGCGCGTGACGAACGTGCTGTACCCGGGTCTGCCGGAGCACCCCGGTCACGAGGTCGCGGCCAAGCAGATGCGGGCGTTCGGCGGCATGATCTCCTTCCAGGTCACCGGCGGCGAAGAGGCGGCCGTCGAGGTCTGCAACCGTGCCAAGGTCTTCACGCTCGGCGAGTCGCTGGGCGGCGTCGAGTCCCTCATCGAGCACCCGGGACGCATGACGCACGCGTCCGTGGCCGGCTCGGCGCTGGAGGTCCCCGGTGACCTCGTCCGGCTCTCCGTCGGCATCGAGAACATCGACGATCTCCTCGCGGACCTCCAGCAGGCGCTCGGCTAGATCGCCGGCAGCCGGCCCGGGGGAATCACCAGCCGGTGAGCGGTGGAGTCGTCTGCGACGGCGGCTCCACCCACGGCCGGGCCACCGACGCCCAGACCACGAACGCCACCGTGGCCGCGCACAGCAGCAGCCACAGCAGCCGCCGGGCGATCGTCCGGCGGCGCAGGATGCGGCTTCCCCGGCGTACGACGTCCGTATGGAGCTCGGTCGGCACGTGCGGCGCCGGCCGCTCCATGATCCGGCGTACGGCGGCCTCCCGCTCGGGCCGGTTCACGACGCCGACGCCTTCGCTCGCCGTACCGCGGGCGCCGGGCCCCGCGGCGGATGCAGAAGGGTCGCCATGGCCCGGTCGCAGACCGTGCGGACGCGCTCCGTGGGCAGCCCGAGCAGGGCCGCCACCTGTTCCTCGGCGACGCCCTCGTAGAGCCGCAGGACCAGCACGAGGCGTTCCTGGGGAGTGAGCCGGGCCAGCGGGGCGGTGGCGGGGTGCGGGCGGGCGCGACCGAGGGGCAGGGCGCCGTACCGGTACCAGGCCCCGTGGGCGAAGCGGGTGGCCAGGTACTCACGGGCCCGGTTGTACGGGTCCTCGCCGTGCAGCCGGTCCCAGCACGCGTACGTGTGCGCGAGGGCGAGCGTCAGCAGGCGCCGCGCGCGCGGGTTGGCGTCCGCGGCCTCGGCCGTGAGCAGTGTGGCGGCGTGCAGCAGCCGCCCGCCCGCTCCGGCGACGAACGCCTCGAAGTCCCGTGCCCGGCGGGTGTCCTGGGCCGCACGACTCTCTCGCACACCGAGCCTCCCGCCTGACGGCGTCCCCCTGGAGCGCCATATGCCCCGGTCTCATATGAGGCCAGGGGCGGGCTTTCGGTCAAGAGCCGCGCACCCCCGCCGGAAAGTCACCACACACGCGTGCGCCCGGTTCAGGAAGCGGCCGACGACGGCTCCGTGCCCGGTACGCCCTGGGCCGACATCCGGGAGGACAGGGCGGTGTTGAAGCGGGTGAGGAGCGAGCAGAACACCTCGCGCTCCTGCGGTGCCCAGTCGTCCGTCAGTTCGGCCATCAACTGACGCCGGGAGGACCGTACTTCCTCCAGCCGGGACTGGCCGCGCGGGGACAGCTGGAGCACCACGGCCCGGCCGTCCTCGGGGTGCGAGGTCCGCTTGACCAGGCCGGTGTCGACGAGCGGAGCCACCTGCCGGGTGACGGTGGACGAGTCGATGCCCATGCTCGCGGCGAGCGCCTTGACGCCCATCGGGCCTTCCTTGTCGAGACGGTTGAGCAGCAGGTACGCGGCGCGGTCCATGGAGTTGCGCACCTGCCCGACGCCACCGAGCCGGGTCTGCTCGGCACGCCGGGCGAACACCGCGACCTCGTGCTGCAGCGTGTCGAGAAGACCGCTGTCACCGACGGTCGTCATGTCCATCGACATTTCAGGTGTTGTGGGCATGGCCGGGGGCTCACTTCATGAAGGGGCTGCTGGAATGGGGGACAGAGTACGCGGCCGGAAGGCGGGTCGTACCGGCGCTGCGGAAACCGGTCTCGGAGGTTGGTCACAGCGGTCGTTCCCGCCTGTGAACTGCGATGCTGGTGTCATGAGCTACCGCACGGCTGACTCCTTGCGCCCCGTCACCCTCGACGATGTGCGAGGAGCTCAGAAGATGCTGTCGGGCGTGGCGCGGACGACCGCGATGGAGGGCAGCAGGCACCTGACCCAGCTGGTCGGGGCGCCGGTGCACTTCAAGTGCGAGAACCTCCAGCGGACGGGGTCGTTCAAGCTGCGCGGCGCGTACGTGCGGATCGCCGGGCTGCTCCCCGAGGAGCGGGCCGCCGGGGTCGTGGCCGCCAGCGCGGGCAACCACGCGCAGGGCGTGGCGCTGGCCTCGACGGTGCTGGGCGTGCGCTCCACGGTGTTCATGCCGCAGGGCGCCCCGCTGCCGAAGATCAGCGCCACCCGTGAGTACGGCGCCGAGGTGCGCCTGCACGGTCAGGTGGTCGACGAGACACTGGCCGCGGCGCAGGAGTACGCGACCGCGACGGGAGCGGTGTTCATCCACCCCTTCGACCACCCCGACATCATCGCGGGGCAGGGCACGGTCGGCCTGGAGATCCTGGAGCAGTGCCCTGAGGTACGCACGATCGTCGTCGGGATCGGCGGCGGGGGACTGGCGGCGGGCATCGCGGTCGCGGTGAAGGCGCTGCGGCCCGACGTGCGGATCGTCGGGGTGCAGGCGGCGGGGGCCGCGGCGTACCCGCCCTCGCTGGCGGCCGGGCGGCCGGTGTCGCTCCGCAACCCGGCGACGATGGCCGACGGCATCAAGGTCGGCCGGCCCGGTGACGTGCCGTTCTCCCTCGTCGGCGAGCTGGTGGACGAGGTGCGCACGGTGACGGAGGACGAGCTGGCGGCCGCGCTGCTGCTCTGCCTGGAGCGGGCCAAGCTGGTCGTCGAGCCGGCCGGGGCGAGCCCGGTGGCCGCGCTGCTCAGCGCGCCCGGCGCCTTCGAGGGCCCGGTCGTCGCGGTGCTGTCCGGTGGCAACGTGGACCCGGTGCTGATGGAGCGCGTCCTGCGGCACGGCATGGCGGCGCAGGGCCGCTACCTGGCCGTACGCCTGCGGCTGACGGACCGGCCGGGCGCCCTTGCCACACTTCTGGGGGCGTTGTCAGTGGTGGACGCCAACGTCCTGGACGTGAGCCATCTGCGGACCGACCCCCGGCTCGGGCTGACCGAGGCGGAGGTCGAACTGCACCTGGAGACCAAGGGGCCGGCGCACTGCGCCGAAGTCGGCCTGGCCCTGCGCGACGCCGGATACACCGTCATCGACTGAAGCCGAAGGGGGCTTCGGGAAATCCGTCGGAAGTTCGGTCGGAGGTCCCGTCGGAGTCCCGTTGGAGGTTCCGTCGGGAGTCTGCCGAGGTCCGTGCGCGGTCGGTGCCCTCTTCCTCACTCGTTCGGGAAAGACCATTGTGAGACGCGATACATCGCGTTATGGTGTGTGTCACGCCCCTCCCCCCACGTCTCATCGGGCGGAACGAAACGCACAATCCTAGGCTTTTCGAAGAATCCTCAACGACGTGGAGACTGATATGCCAGGTGCCATCTACGCCGAAGGCCTGGTGAAGACCTTCGGCGACGTAAAGGCTCTGGACGGCGTGGACCTGGACGTTCCCGAGGGCACGGTGCTGGGCCTGCTCGGACCGAACGGCGCGGGCAAGACCACCACGGTCCGCTGCCTGACCACGCTCCTGCGCCCCGACCGCGGCCGGGCCGTGGTCGCCGGCCTCGACGTGCTCAAACACCCCAACGAGGTGCGCCGCTCCATCGGCCTGTCGGGCCAGTTCGCGGCGGTCGACGAATACCTCACCGGCCGTGAGAACCTCCAGATGGTCGGCCGGCTCTACCAGATGAAGGCCCGCGCGGCGAAGACCCGGGCCGCCGAGCTCCTCGAGCAGTTCGACCTCGCGGACGCCGCCGACCGCACCGCCAAGACCTACTCCGGAGGCATGCGCCGCCGCCTCGACCTGGCCGCCGCACTGGTCGTCTCCCCGCCCGTGATGTTCATGGACGAGCCGACGACCGGCCTCGACCCGCGCAACCGCCAGATGCTGTGGGAGGTGATCAAGCGCCTCGTCTCCGGCGGTACGACACTGCTGCTCACCACGCAGTACCTCGAAGAGGCCGACCATCTCGCGCACGACATCGCGGTCGTCGACCACGGCCGGGTCATCGCCCGCGGAACCTCCGACCAGCTCAAGGCCCGCACCGGCGGAGAGCGCGTGGAGGTCGTCGTGCACGACCGCGAACACATCGCCACGACCGCCGGGATACTGGCCGGCTTCGGCAAGGGCGAGACCACCGTCGAGCAGCACACCCGCAAGCTCACCGTGCCCGTCGCGGGCGGCGCCAAGCTCCTCGCCGAGGTCATCCGTGAGCTCGACACCCGCGGCATCGAGATCGACGACATAGGCCTGCGCCGTCCCACCCTGGACGACGTCTTCCTGTCCCTGACGGGACACGTGGCCGAGCTGAAGGCCGACGAGACCGAAGCGAACCGACGAAACGGACAGAGCGAGAGGGAGACCGCCGAATGAGTGCCGTCACCGACGCCGTACGCGGCGCGGCGCCCAAGCCCGCGAACCCGATCGGACAGTCCGTCCGTGACTCGCTGGTCGTCGCGCAGCGCAACCTGATCCGGATGTCCCGCATCCCGGAGATGGTCATTTTCGGACTCATCCAGCCGATCATGTTCGTGGTGCTGTTCACCTACGTCTTCGGCGGGTCCATGAAGATCGGCGGCAGCACGAGCGCCACCGCCTACACGAACTTCCTGATGGCCGGAATCTTCGCGCAGACCGTCACCTTCGCCACCGCCGGAGCCGGCGCGGGCATCGCCGACGACATGCACAAGGGCCTCATCGACCGCTTCCGCTCCCTGCCCATGGCACGCGGCGCGGTGCTCACCGGCCGCACCTTCGCCGACCTCGTGCAGACGGCGCTCACGCTGCTGGTCCTGGCGGTGGTCGCGCTCCTGGTCGGCTGGCGGGTCGGCTCCGACGGCGACACCAACGCCGCCCGGGTGCTGGGCGCCTTCGGGCTGCTGCTCCTGCTCGGCTACGCGTTCACCTGGATCGGTGCGCTGATCGGCCTGAGCGTCCGCACCCCCGAGGCGGCCACCTCCGGCGGACTGATCTGGCTCTTCCCGGTGACCTTCATATCCAACGCGTTCGTGGACACCAGCAACATGACGCCCTGGCTGCGCCACATCGCCGAGTGGAACCCGTTCAGTGCCACCGTCCAGGCCTGCCGGGTGCTCTTCGCCAACCCCGGCCAGTCACCGTCCGACGCCTGGCCCATGCAGCACCCGGTCTGGGCCTCGCTGATCTACTCCGTGCTGATCATCGTGATCTTCCGGACGCTGGCGGTCCGCAAATACCGCTCGGCGACAGCGTGAGCGGGTGCGGGCCCGCAGAAGCCCTGACAGGACGAAGTGCGTGACAGGACGAGGTGCGTGACATGACGAAGCCCCCGGCGGCGCGGGCGCCGGGGGCGGTCACAGCAAGGGCGACGGACAGTGGCCGGTCAGTCGCTGTAGGGCTCGGCCTTGAGGATGCGCACGGAGGCCTTCTTGCCGTTGGGCAGCTCGTACTCCGCGTCCTCGCCGACCTTGTGGCCGATCACGCCGGTGCCCAGCGGGGACTGCGGCGAGTAGGTCTCGATGTCGGAGCTCGCGTACTCGCGTGAGGCGAGCAGGAACGTCGTGGTGTCGTCCTCGTCGCCGTCGAAGGCGATGGTCACGACCATGCCGGGCGCCACCGCGCCGTCCGTGGACGTCGGGGCCTCGCCGACCTTGGCGTTGTCGAGAAGCTGGGTCAGCTGGCGCACACGGAGCTCCTGCTTGCCCTGCTCCTCCTTTGCCGCGTGGTACCCACCGTTCTCGCGCAGGTCCCCCTCCTCGCGCGCGGCCGCGATCTTGGCGGCGATCTCCGTGCGCGCAGGACCAGTAAGGTACTCAAGCTCGACCTTGAGCTTGTTGTACGCCTCCTGGGTCAGCCAGGTGACGGACTCGCTGGTCTGGGTCACAGGTGCTCCTCGTCGGTACTGGGAAATACACAGCATCGCCCTCCCGGAAGCATGTTCCTCAGGTGATGGGCGAAACCACGAGCCTAACAATTCAGTGGCCGAAGGGGGAGGACATAAGCCATCAGAATTACGTCGACGCAGGTCAGCGCGTACGTATTGCGGAGGATGCCTCTCGCGGGGGCGCCCTGATGTCCGTAGGCGTCAGTCGGCGTGACAGCCGAGCAGTTCCGCCGTCGTGCCCTTCGCTGTCGTACGCAGCGTGACCGTCCGGTCGATACGGGTGTCCGAACCGGAGAAGCGGAAGTCCGCCCGGCCCACCTCGGTGCCGTTGGCCGCCTGTGAGCGCACCGTGCAGTAGCCGCTCGCGCCCGAGTCCTTGCGGACCTCAAGGTGGAGCTCCACCGCCTCGCCCGAGGTCGCCTTGAAGGTGATCACCTCGGCACTGATCTTGTTCTGACCGACGTAGTGGTAGGCGAAGTAGCCGATCAGTGCGAGCAGGAGCGCGCCCAGCACGGCGCCGACGATCTTGAGTTTGTGGTCGGCCCGCTCGTCCGAGGAACGGCCGTAGCGGCCCTCGGGCGGTCGCGTGCTCGCCGTACTCATGATCGTCCTCCCGGCGCGGAATTATTCGCCTCCCGATTCGGTCACTATAGAAGCCTGCGATCGCGCCGGTTCACACCGGGCGCCGACTTACCGAGGATTGAGTCTTGACTGACCAGCTGCGACTGATGGCCGTTCACGCGCACCCCGACGACGAGTCGAGCAAGGGCGCGGCCACCATGGCGAAGTACGTGTCCGAGGGGGTGGACGTGCTGGTGGTGACCTGCACGGGCGGGGAGCGCGGCTCCATCCTCAATCCCAAGCTGCAGGGAGACAAGTACATCGAGGAGCACATCCACGAGGTACGCAAGAAGGAGATGGACGAGGCCCGCGAGATCCTCGGCGTCAAGCAGGAGTGGCTCGGCTTCGTCGACTCGGGTCTGCCCGAGGGGGACCCGCTGCCGCCGCTGCCCGAGGGCTGCTTCGCGCTGGAGGACGTCGACAAGGCGGCCGGTGAACTGGTGAAGCAGATCCGTACGTTCCGTCCTCAGGTGATCACCACCTACGACGAGAACGGCGGCTACCCGCACCCCGACCACATCATGACCCACAAGATCTCGATGGTGGCCTTCGAGGGCGCGGACGACACCGAGAAGTATCCCGAGGGCGAGTTCGGGCCCGCCTACCGGCCGCTGAAGCTGTACTACAACCAGGGCTTCAACCGTCCCCGCACCGAGGCGCTGCACCAGGCGATGCTCGATCGCGGTCTGGAGTCCCCCTACGGGGAGTGGCTCAAGCGCTGGGAGGAGTTCGGCCAGAAGGAGCGCACGCTCACCACGCATGTCCCGTGCGCCGACTTCTACGAGATCCGCGACAAGGCGCTGATCGCCCACGCCACGCAGATCGACCCCGACGGGGGCTGGTTCCGGGTGCCGATGGAGATCCAGAAGGAGGTCTGGCCCACGGAGGAGTACGAGCTCGCGAAGTCCCGCGTCGATACCTCCCTCCCCGAGGACGACCTCTTTGCGGGCATCCGCGACAATGCCTGACATGAGCGCAAGCGTGAGCCTGGCAATGACGCACCTCGTCCCCCTGGCCAAGGAGGTCGACGAGAACAAGGTCACCCCTGGCGTCCTCGGCTTCATCGTGTTCGCGGCGATGGCGGTGGCGGTGTGGGGCCTGATGAAGTCCATGAGCAAGCACATGGGCAAGGTCGACTTCAAACAGCCGGCGGACCCGGAGAAGACCTCCGCGGGCGCGACGACGACCGCGGCCGCGGCCGGCACGACGTCCGCGACGCCCGCGACGACGACGGGGAAGCCCTCGTCGACGTCGTGAGACGCGTGCGCGACGGCGCGGGCCGCACGACCGGCGGGTGAGTGTGCGGGCGGCGGCACGGGGTGGCGTCGACGGGGAGCGCGGGCGGGAGCGGGTGAACCGCCCGCGCCCCCGGCGCCACCCCATCCTGCCGACCCGGCGCAGGCATCTCGTGTTCCCGCACAAGCCGGACACCCCGGCCGCGCCCCTCGGCGGCACTTCCGCTCCCCGGCGTCACCCGGTGCCCTTCCCCGCACGGGACCCTGTGTGTCGGCGTCACCTCGCGCCCCCAGCGCCACCCAGCCCCTTTCCGCTCCCGGCGGCACTTCCGCTCCCCGGCGTCACCCGGTGCCCTTCCCTGCACGGGACCCTGTGTGTCGGCGTCACCTCGCGCCCCCAGCGCCCCCCGGCCCCTTTCCGCTCCCGGCGGTACTTCCGCGCACCGGCGGCACTCGGTGCTCTTCCCTGCACGGGACCCTGTGTGTCGGCGTCACCTCGCGCCCCCAGCGCCCCCCGGCCCCTTTCCGCTCCCGGCGGTACTTCCGCGCACCGGCG
>NZ_JBHWUU010000047.1:0-34508 GCF_042737375.1 Streptomyces sp. NPDC060000 | reverse complement strand
GGCACTCGGTGTCCTTTCCCCGTACCGGACCCCGTGCGTCGGCGTCACCTCGCGCCCCAGCGCTTTTCCGCCCCGGAGGCGGCACCCCGCCCTCGGCGGCGCCGCTCCCGCCTCGGCGCCGCTCCCGCCCCCCGGCGCCCCCCTTCATGTGTCGCCTACTCCTCGGTGACTGCCACCCCCATGACCTCTCGGCCGTGTCTGGTGGGTATCAGGCCCAGGCGCCAGGCCTGCCAGCCTGCTTCCAGGCGGATGCCTCGCTCCAGCAGTAGGCCGTAGGCCTCCAGGCACTCGTTCAGCCTGGTGTCGCGCAGGCCGTGGGTCTCGCGGGTCAGCCGGGTCAGCTCCTCCTGGGCCACCGCCGTGCCGACCTCGACACCGTCCGGGGCCGCGTACGGCAGCAGGGTGCAGCGCAGGAAGCGTGCCCAGTCCTCGCCGCGCCGGTCGCCGTAGGACGCGAAGAGGGCCGCCGCCTCCTCGCACAGGGCCAGGGCCGGCTGCGCACGGGCGTTGCCCGCGTCGACGATCGCGAGCTCCAGGCAGGTCCAGGCCTCGCCGTGGGCGACGCCGATGCGCTGGAAGTCGGTGCGGGCGTCGACCAGAAGCTGCCGGGCGAAGCCGGAGTTGCGCAGCGAACCGGTCTGGGCGGCGCGCTGGTCGCGCGTCACCCGGGCCGAGTGGTGACGGGCGCAGGCGAGGCCGTAGACGTCACGCATGCGGGAGAAGAGGGAGCGGGAGCGTTCCAGCTCGCGGACGGCGTTATCCAGGTCGCCCGTCTCCTCAAGGGCCAGGCCCAGGTAGTAGACCGTCCACGCCTCGCCGCGGGCGTCCTCGTTGTCCCGGTGCCGGGCGGACGCCCGGCGCAGATCCTCCACCGCCGGGCCGGGGTCCCCGGCGATGAGCCGGGCCCGGGCCAGCTGGGTCAGGGCCCAGGCCTCGCCGCGGGCGTCGCGGGTGCGGCCGTACAGATCGAGGGCCCTGTGCAGATCGGCCTCCGCCCGTGGGACGTCGCCGCGGCGCAGGTTCAGCTGGCCCAGCTGGAAGTGCGCCCAGGCCTCGCCGTGCACGGAGCCGCCCGCACGGTGCAGGACCAGGGAGCGGGTGAGCAGGTCGAGGGCCTCGGCCAGGTGTGCCCGGTCCCGCTGCACCGCCGCCAGCGCGTGCATCGTCCAGGCCCGGTCGGTGGCCAGCTCGGGCGCGGCCTGGAGGTCCATCGCCTCCCGCAGCTTCTCCGCGGCCTCCGTCAGCTGGCCCTGGTGGTGCAGGGTGATGCCCAGTGAGCACAGGGCGCGCGCCGCACCGGCGTCGTGGTGGGCCTGGAGATAGAGGTCGACGACCGAGCTGAGCGTCGTGCGGGCCTTGTCGAGCTCGCCCAGCTGACGGGCCGCGATACCCGTACGCCACTGCACGGACCGGACCAGCAGGTCCTGGCCGACCGACTGGGCCAGCTCGCTGATCTCACCGAGCCGGTAGAGGTCGCCGCGCAGCAGGCAGTAGTCGCACAGCGCCCCCAGCAGGCTCAGTACGGCGTTCTGGTCCACGCCCTCCGCGTGCCGCAGCGTCGCCGTGATGAAGCTCGACTCGTCGTCCAGCCAGCGCAGCGCCTCGTCCAGGGAGGTGAAGCCGTGCGGGGTGAAGCGGTCCGAGCGGGTCGACATGTTGCCGTCGACCAGCCGCAGGACGGAGTCGGCGAGCTCGGCGTAGCTGACGATCAGGCGTTCCTGGGCGGCCGAGCGCTCGGCCGGCTCCTCCTCGTCGAGGAGCCGGGCCTGCGCGAAGGCGCGGACCAGGTCGTGCAGCCGGTAGCGGTCGCCGCGGACGTGGTCGACCAGGCCGGCGTCGGCGAGGGCGGTGAGATGGCGGGTCGCCTCCGCGCGGTCCGTGGCGAGGAGCGCGGCCGCCGCGGCGGCCCCCAGCGAGGCGCGCCCGGCCAGCGCCAGCCGGCGCAGCAGACGGAGTGTCACGTCCGGCTGGTCGGTGTAGCGCAGCCACAGGGCGCGCTCGACCGGCTCCACCGGGCCGTACGCCGCCAGGTCGGCGGCCAGCGCGCGCGGTGAGCGCGGGCCCAGCGAGGAGCCGACGACGCGCAGCGCGAGCGGCAGCCCGCCGCACAACTGCGCGATGCGGTCGGCGGATTCGGCGTCGTACGGACCCGAGGCGTCCTGCGCCGTCGCGCCCAGCAGTTCCTCCGCGCCGGCCGCGTCCAGGGGCCGCACCGGCAGGTCGTGCACCCATGCGGACAGCTCGGCCGGCAGCGTCGGCGGGGTCCTGGCGGTGACCAGGACCAGGCTGTCGGAACGTTCCGGGACAAGGGCACGGATCTGTTCGGGGTCGGAGGCGTCGTCCAGGATCACCGTGACCGGCAGGCCGGTCAGATGCTGCTGGTACAGCTCGCCGAGCCGTTTGACCTGCTGGTCGGGGGAGGAACGCTCCCGGAAGAGAAGCTGTTCGCGGGGCGCGCCGAGCCGGTTCAGCAGGTGCAGCAGGGCGTCCCGGGTGGGCAGTGGCGCCTCCTCCGCGCTGTTGCCGCGCAGGTCCACCACGCAGGCGCCGCGGAACTGGTCCCGCAGGTCGTGCGCGGCCCGCACCGCGAGGGTGGTCCGGCCGCTGCCCGGGGGGCCGTGCAGCAGGACGACCGTCGGGCGGGTCTGCGTACTGGCACGCGCCGCCTGCACCCACTGCCGGATCTGCGCGAGTTCCGTGCGCCGTCCCGCGAACGGCCCTGCCGGTTCCGGCAGTTGGGCGAACGACTGGGCGAGTACCGTCCGGCCGCGCGCCGCCGCGCTCTTGTCCGCACCACGCAGCTGCGGTCCCGGGGCCTTCTTCGTCCCGGTCGTCGCGCTCAGCATCCGCTGCTGATCGAGGAACGGCCGGATGCCCCGCACCTCCAGCGCGGTGAGCCACTGCAACCGCAGCTGTTCGGCGCCACCGGGCTGCCCCGCCTCGCCGGCCCGGTGATGGGCGGCCGGCAGATGGGAGCCCGCCACCTTCACGACGGTCGCCGCCGCGCCGACGACCCCGACGGCCACCCCGGCCCCGAGTGCCGTACCCGGTCCGGTGCCCAGCGCGAGGTCGGCGACCGCCGCCGTGACGGCGGCGACCCCCGCCACCAGCAGAGGAGTCCGCCCGCCCTCACGTGCGTACCGCTGCCCGAAACTGACCTGCCGGGCCGCCGTCTCGTCCAGGGCGCGCGCATACGCCTCGTACTCCTCGGCGGCGGTCTGCGCCATGGCGTCCAGCGCGCCGCGCGCCCGCGTCATCAGCGTCTGCCGGTCGCTGCGCCCGCCGGACCGCCGTACTTCCTCCTCCACGGCCCGCGCCAACAACCGCTCGGCTTCCGCCCTATGGCCGTCCCGCATGTCCCGTCCCCCTCCGGAAATCACAGCTTTCCTTGGTCAAGTGTGCGGTGGGCGGCCCCGCGATGCGAGGGGGCGGAGGACGGCGGAGGGTCTGCGGCCACCTCGCGCAGGAAGGGCGGCGCCGCGCGCGCGGGAGCCTGACGGCTGACGGGCGGGGTACTGCGGCAGGATGGACTCCATGCCGAACCGACTGGCCCATGAGACGTCCCCCTACCTCCTCCAGCACGCCGACAACCCCGTCGACTGGTGGCCCTGGTCGGCGGAGGCCTTCGAGGAGGCGCGCAGGCGGGGCGTGCCGGTGCTGCTGAGCGTCGGGTATTCGAGCTGCCACTGGTGCCATGTGATGGCGCACGAGTCCTTCGAGGACCAGGAGACCGCCGACCACCTCAACGAGCACTTCGTCAGCGTCAAGGTCGACCGCGAGGAGCGTCCCGACGTCGACGCCGTCTACATGGAGGCCGTCCAGGCGGCCACCGGGCAGGGCGGCTGGCCCATGACCGTGTTCCTGACGCCCGATGCCGAGCCCTTCTACTTCGGGACGTACTTCCCGCCCGCGCCGCGGCAGGGCATGCCCTCCTTCCGGCAGGTGCTGGAGGGGGTACGGCAGGCCTGGACCGAGCGGCGGGACGAGGTGGCCGAGGTCGCGGGGAAGATCGTCCGGGATCTGGCGGGGCGGGAGATCTCGTACGGGGACAGCCGGGCTCCCGGCGAACAGGAACTGTCGCAGGCGCTGCTCGGGCTGACCCGGGAGTACGACCCGCAGCGGGGCGGGTTCGCCGGAGCGCCGAAGTTCCCGCCGTCGATGGTGATCGAGTTCCTGCTGCGGCACCATGCGCGGACCGGCGCCGAGGGCGCGCTGCAGATGGCGCGGGACACGTGCGAACGGATGGCCAGGGGCGGGATCTACGACCAGCTCGGCGGCGGGTTCGCCCGGTACTCCGTCGACCGGGACTGGATCGTGCCGCACTTCGAGAAGATGCTGTACGACAACGCCCTGCTGTGCCGGGTCTACGCCCATCTGTGGCGGGCCACCGGCTCGGAGCTCGCGCGGCGGGTCGCCCTCGAGACCGCCGACTTCCTGGTGCGGGAACTGCGCACCGAGCAGGGCGGGTTCGCCTCCGCGCTCGACGCCGACAGCGACGACGGGAGCGGGAAGCACGTCGAGGGCGCGTACTACGTCTGGACGCCCGAGCAGCTCACCGAGGTGCTCGGGACGCAGGACGCCGAGCTCGCCGCCCGCTACTTCGGCGTCACCGACGAGGGCACCTTCGAGCAGGGCTCGTCCGTCCTGCAACTCCCGCAGCAGGACGAGGTCTTCGACGCCGAGAAAATCGCCGGTATCAAGGAGCGGCTGCTGCGCGAGCGCGGCGGGCGTCCCGCCCCGGGCCGGGACGACAAGGTCGTCGCCGCCTGGAACGGGCTCGCGATCGCCGCGCTCGCCGAGACCGGCGCCTACTTCGACCGGCCGGACCTCGTCGAGGCCGCGGTCGGCGCGGCCGATCTGCTCGTCCGGCTGCATCTCGACGGCCAGGCCCGCATCGCCCGTACCAGCAAGGACGGGCAGGTCGGCGCCAACGCCGGAGTCCTCGAGGACTACGCCGACGTCGCCGAGGGGTTCCTCGCCCTGGCCTCCGTCACCGGGGAGGGCGTCTGGCTGGAGTTCGCCGGATTCCTGCTCGACCACGTCCTCGCCCGGTTCGCCGACCCCGAGTCGGGTGCGCTGTTCGACACCGCGGCCGACGCCGAGCAGCTGATCCGGCGTCCGCAGGATCCGACCGACAACGCGGTGCCCTCCGGCTGGACCGCCGCCGCCGGTGCGCTGCTGAGCTACGCCGCCCACACCGGATCCGAACCTCATCGCAGCGCCGCGGAGCGGGCGTTGGGAGTCGTGAAGGCGCTCGGGCCACGCGTGCCCCGGTTCATCGGGTGGGGCCTCGCCGCCGCCGAGGCGCTGCTCGACGGACCGCGCGAGATCGCCGTCGTCGTGCCCGACCCGGCTGACCCGGCAGCAGAGCTGCTGCGCCGTACGGCCCTTCTGGGTACCGCCCCGGGGGCCGTCCTCGCGTTCGGCACCACGGGGAGTGACGAGTTCCCGTTGCTCGCCGACCGCCCGCTGACCAACGGTGAACCGACCGCGTACGTCTGCCGCAACTTCACGTGCGACGCGCCGACCACCGACCCCGAGCGGCTGCGCTCGGCGTTGACCACCGTGGTGTGACCGGCTGAAACACCGGGAAAAACGCCCGTTGCGCCTCGACCCCGACGGGGACGGCGGCGCGTGCGGGAAGGGGGAGGTGCGCCAGGCCAGGTCGTGTCCGCAAAGCAGCGCCGGGCGGGACTCCGCGGACGGCCTAGGACAGGTCCTGGCCCGCGAACTCCGCCAGGGCGCGCTCCACGATGGCCACCAGCTGCTCGTGGTGCGCGCCCTTCCAGTACGCCCGCCCGCAGGACAGGCACTGCGCGAACACGTCGTACGACTGCTGGGTGCCCTGGCGCAGCTGGTCGGCGACCTCCTCCTTGGTGGCCTGCCTCAGCAGGCCGTTGCAGGCGGTGCACCGCGTCCAGGGAAGCAGTTCCGGCGCGAACCGGTCGAGGACGTCGCGGAGCTGCTCCTCGGGGTCGGTGCTGTAGACGTAGGCGCCCGCCCACAGTTCACGGCGGCGCAGCAGGCCCCGGTCGCGGCTGAGCATCACGCGTTGTTCGGCCGCCGAGCGGGTGGCGAGCGCCGGGTCGCCGATGTCCGTCGACTCGTACGCGGTGTCCACGCCGAGCAGGCGCAGCCTGCGGGCCAGGGTGCCGAGGTGGACGTCGAGGAGGAAGCGCAGGGGGGCGCCCTCGATCCGCTGGGGGCGGGCGACCGGGCGGACGGCCACCGACTCGCCGGCGGCCGGGACGTGCGAGACCGGCACCGCGCGCCCGTCGACGAGCAGGGTGCCGACCTCTGTGAGGGGCACCCCCAGGGACTCGACGACATGGCCGAGCGTGGAGACGCCGTCGACGGCGAGCGCGGTGGTGCCGGCGCGCCGGGCGTGCGGGACGAACAGGGCCAGCTCGGGGGCGACTTCGACGCGGATCTCGAATGCGTTCACCCGGTCAGGATGGCACGGGGGAGTGGCGCCGGTCTCAGGGTTTCCGCTGGGGCAGGCCGTGTTCCAGGACGTCCAGACTGCGGACGAGCAGTGCTTCGAAGTCGTCCTGGTGACCGTGCTCGGCCCAGTACATGGACGTCTGCATCAGGCCGCCGACGAGGGACATCGTGTAGACGCGGACCTCCAGACCGTCGGGGTCGAGACCGGTGCGCTCGCCGATCGCGATGCTGAACATCCGGCCGGTGACCGACATGCTCTCCATCATCCGCGAGCGCACCGCGGGGACCTGGACCAGCAGGCGGGTGCGCAGTCGCGCCACCTCCAGATCGTCCTTGATGCCCATGCGGAGCGCCTTCACCATCACGTGGCGGACCGTCTCCGACCACGGTTCGTCCGCCGGGCGGGCCCGCAGCTCCTGCACGAGGATCGGGTCCCACTCGTCGGTGAGGACGATGTCCTCCTTGGCCGGGAAGTAGCGGAAGACGGTCGACGGCGACACCTCGGCGCGTTCGGCGATCTGGTCGATCGTCGTGGCGTCGTACCCCTGCTCCTTGACCAGCGCGTAGGTCGCGGTGCGGATCGCCTCGCGGGTTTTGATCTTCTTGCGCTCACGCAGGCCCGGTTGGGGGTGGTCGGCGGGGGAGGTGATACGTGCGGCCGTCATGGGCTTATTGTCGGGCATCGGCCACGGGGGTGACCAAGCCGGGACCGGCGTCACCGGCACCGGCGTCCTCGGGACCGGAGTCACCGCCACCGGCGTCACCGGCACCGATTCCTTCGAGGCGCGGGATCCCCGGCAGGAGCGCCGCCGCCAGCAGCGCGGAGACCAGCGCGGCGAGGCCGCACACCAGGAGGACCAGGCCCATGCCGTGGACGTAGGCGGCGTTCGCCGAGGCGGCGAGATCGGTGAGGTTCGCCTTGTCGGCGATCACATGGGCCGCGACCACCGAGTCACCGGCGGTGTCGGCGGCCGGGGCGGGCAGGCCGGTGACGTCGAGACGGTCGCGGAAGGTGCTTGCGAGCAGGCTGCCGAGCAGCGCGATGCCGATCGCGCCGCCGACCTGGCGCAGGGTCATCAGCAGCCCGGATCCGCTGCCCGCGCGGTTGGTCGGCAGCGCCCCCAGGGCACCCGACATCGCGGGCACGATCGAGAAGCCGAACCCGAACCCGACGATCGACAGCCACAGCGCGGTGAAGCCGTACCCGGAGTCGACCGTCGTACGGCTGCCCAGCAGCGCGGCGAAGGCCAGCACCACCAGGCCCGCGCTCACCACGGCCCGCGCCCCGAACCGGACCACGACGGGCTGCGCGGCCCGCGCGGCGATGATCAGACCGCCCATCATCGGCAGCAGTCGCACCCCGGTGCCGAGGGCGTCGTTGCCGAGGACGGCCTGGAGGTACTGCGGCAGGACGAACAGCAGGCCGGACAGCACGAACATGAGGAGTGTCGCCGCGAGGGTGTTGAACAGGAACCCGCGGTGGGCGAGCAGTGTCATGTCGAGCATGGGCCGCACGGCCCGGCGCTCACGCAGCACCAGCGCGGTGATCAGCACGACGGCCACCGCTTCCATCGCCAGGACGAGCGGGTCGCCCCAGCCCCGGGTGGGCGCCTCGATGATCGCGTAGATGAGCGCGCCGAGCCCGCCCGCGGTGAGCGCGGTGGAGACGAGGTCGACCTTGGGGGAGGCCGGGTCGCGGGTCTCCGGCAGCAGGAAGACGCAGGCGGCGATGCCGATCGCGGCCATCGGGATGTTGATGAGGAAGACCGAGCCCCACCAGAAGTGGTTGAGCAGCCAGCCGCCGATGATCGGTCCGAGCGGCAGTCCGAGCGTCGAGCCGGCGGAGACGATGCCGACGGCCTTGGTGCGCTCCTCCGGCGTGAACAGCGAGGGCAGCACCGACAGCGCCAGCGGCGTGACCAGGGCGGCCCCGACACCCATCACGGTGCGGGCGGCGATCACCGCGTTCACGTCCCCGGCCAGGGTGCCGACCAGCGAGCCGACGAGGAAGATCCCCAGCCCGGTGATCAGCATGCGCCGTCGGCCGAAGCGGTCGCCCAGGAGGCCGGCCGGGAGCATCAGGGCCGCGAAGACGACGACGTACGCGTCCGCCATCCACTGCTGCCGGCCCGTGCTCGCGCCGAGCTGCTCGGCCATCGTCGGGAGAGCCACGTTGAGGATCGTCGTGTCGAAGCCGAGCGTGAGCATGCTGGCGACAAGGGCACCGAGGGCCCACCAGCGGCGGGGGTCGGGCCCCACCGCGCCGGAGTTCGTGAGAGCAGCCATGAAATGATAGTAGCTCTCAAAAGATGGCTTGTGTCAATATCCCCGGCCCCGGCGCACAAGAAATGGCCACGGCTCGGGAGCCGTGGCCAAGGTGGCGGGAAAGTGCCGCTGTTGCCTATCCGTGCCGGTACGCCACCAGGGAGATGCCGACGTAGTGCACGACGAACGCGGCGAGGGTCAGGGAGTGGAAGACCTCATGGAAGCCGAACCAGCGCGGTGAGGGGTTGGGGCGCTTGATGCCGTAGATCACGCCGCCCGCGCTGTAGAGCAGCCCGCCGATGATCACCAGGACCATGACGGCGATGCCGCCCGCCCGCATGAAGTCCGGCAGGAAGAAGACGGCCGCCCAGCCCATCGCGATGTAGCAGGGGGTGTAGAGCCAGCGCGGGGCGCCGACCCAGAAGACCCGGAAGACGATGCCCGCCGCCGCCGCGGCCCAGATGCTCCACAGCAGCCACCGCCCCTTCGGCTCCGGCAGGAGCAGCAGGGTGAGCGGTGTGTAGGTGCCGGCGATGATCAGGAAGATGTTCGCGTGGTCGAGTCTGCGCAGGATGCCGTCCATGCGCGCGTTCCAGTCACCGCGGTGGTAGAGCGCGCTCACGCCGAACAGCAGGCACGCGGTGAGGGCGTAGATCCCGCAGGCGATGCGGCCACGGGTGGAGTCGGCGAGGGCGGTGAGCACGAGACCCGAGATGAGGGCGGCCGGGAACATGCCCAGATGCAGCCAGCCGCGGAGCTTGGGCTTGACCGGATGCGGCAGGGAGAGCGCGACGGGACCGCGGCCGGCGGGCGGCGTGTCCGTTTGCGCGTCGGGGACGGACGCAGTCATGCGCAGAATCGTACCTACGGAACCGTAGGTCGCGGATCGGTCCCGCGCGCCGGAGGGCGAGGAGTGGCCATCTTCTCACGCGGGTTGTGTCAAAGAACCGTCAAGGGGCCGTCGCCTGAACGTCACGTGGACGCAAAACGTCGCCTCTACACGTGGCCATCCTCACTCCGCTCACCTGTGAGGCCCTATGGACATATGGGCGGTAGCATCGGATGATCAAATGAGTGCGGTCGACACCGGATGAGCGCCAAGGTCACCAATCAGAAGCATCCGGGTCGCAGCCCCCACGGGGCCTCCAACACAAAATCCCTCATTTAGGAGCAATCGTGGCGCGCGACATCGCGGCTCCCCCCGTCATCCCCACCCACCACCAGGAACTCGTCTCCTGGGTGAACGAGATCGCCGAACTGACGCAGCCGGACAACGTGGTCTGGTGTGACGGATCCGAGGCCGAGTACGAGCGACTGTGCGAGGAGCTCGTCCAGAAGGGCACCTTCAAGAGGCTCGACCCGGTCCAGCGCCCGAACTCCTACTACGCCGCCTCCGACCCCACCGACGTCGCCCGCGTCGAGGACCGCACCTTCATCTGCTCCGAGAAGGAGGAGGACGCCGGCCCGACCAACCACTGGAAGGCGCCCGGTGAGATGCGGGAGATCTTCACGGGGGAGAAGGGCCTGTTCCGCGGGTCGATGCGCGGCCGCACGATGTACGTCGTCCCCTTCTGCATGGGCCCGCTGGGCTCCGACCTCTCCGCGATCGGCGTCGAGATCACCGACTCCGCCTACGTCGCCGTGTCCATGCGCACCATGACCCGCATGGGACAGCCGGTGCTGGACGAACTCGGCACCGACGGCTTCTTCGTGCGTGCCGTGCACACGCTCGGAGCGCCGCTGGCCGAGGGCGAGGCGGACGTCCCGTGGCCCTGCAACCGGACCAAGTACATCTCGCACTTCCCCGAGAGCCGCGAGATCTGGTCCTACGGCTCCGGCTACGGCGGCAACGCTCTGCTGGGCAAGAAGTGCTACGCCCTGCGCATCGCGTCGGTGATGGCCCGCGACGAGGGCTGGCTCGCCGAGCACATGCTGATCCTCAAGCTGACCCCGCCGCACGGTGAGTCGAAGTACGTCGCCGCCGCCTTCCCGAGCGCCTGCGGCAAGACCAACCTCGCGATGCTGGAGCCCACCGTCTCCGGCTGGACCGTCGAGACCATCGGCGACGACATCGCCTGGATGCGCTTCGGCGAGGACGGCCGCCTGTACGCCATCAACCCCGAGGCCGGCTTCTTCGGCGTCGCGCCCGGCACCGGTGAGCACACCAACGCCAACGCGATGAAGACGCTGTGGGGCAACTCGGTCTTCACCAACGTCGCCCTCACCGACGACAACGACATCTGGTGGGAGGGCATGACGGAGGAGACCCCGGCCCACCTCACCGACTGGAAGGGCAACGACTGGACGCCGGACTCCGGCGTCCCCGCCGCCCACCCCAACGCCCGCTTCACCGTCCCCGCCGCACAGTGCCCGATCATCGCGCCCGAGTGGGAGGACCCCAAGGGTGTGCCGATCTCGGCGATCCTCTTCGGCGGGCGGCGCGCGTCCGCGGTCCCGCTGGTGACGGAGTCCTTCGACTGGAACCACGGCGTCTTCCTGGGCGCCAACGTGGCCTCCGAGAAGACCGCCGCCGCCGAGGGCAAGGTCGGCGAGCTGCGCCGCGACCCGTTCGCGATGCTGCCGTTCTGCGGCTACAACATGGGCGACTACATGGGCCACTGGGTCGACGTCGCCAAGGGCAGGGACCAGGCGAAACTCCCGAAGATCTACTACGTCAACTGGTTCCGCAAGAACGAGGCGGGCAAGTTCGTGTGGCCCGGCTTCGGCGAGAACAGCCGTGTCCTGAAGTGGATCGTGGAGCGCCTGGACGGCAAGGCCGAGGGCGTCGAGACCCCGATCGGCATCCTGCCGACGAAGGAGGCCCTCGACACGAAGGGTCTCGAACTCGACGACAAGGACCTCGACTTCCTCCTCACCGTCGACAAGGAGGTCTGGCGCGAGGAGGCCGCCCTGGTCCCCGAGCACCTCAACACCTTCGGCGACCACACGCCCAAGGAACTGTGGGACGAGTACCGGGCTCTGGTGCACCGCCTGGGCTGAAGCCGCCCGCCCCGAAAGGGCTCCGCGGCCGGCGCCGGGGGCACCTCCCACGCCCTTGAGGCAGGTGGGGGAGCCCTGGCCGGTGATCGTCGCGGCCGGCCGCGGTGTGGCAGCACCGAACCAGCACCACAGACCGGCGAGGTTTCGCACAACGGCGTGTGGAGCCCTGGGCCTGTCGTCCCCTCCTCGTCCGCCCCGACGAGGAGGTGACGGCAGGCCCTCGCCTGTTGTGGGGGGTGTTCCCGAAGGGGCGCCGGAACCACCCGTGCTGT
This sequence comes from Streptomyces sp. NPDC060000, assembly GCF_042737375.1. NCBI lineage: Bacteria > Bacillati > Actinomycetota > Actinomycetes > Kitasatosporales > Streptomycetaceae > Streptomyces > Streptomyces sp. NPDC060000. Next base: position 22,527 of record NZ_JBHWUU010000047.1, on the reverse strand, counting down.
CACGGGATCGGAAGCGGATATGACCGGATACACGCCAGCACACGCCATAAAACATTGAAAAGCTGGGATTCAAGGCTGATCAGCCTATGGTGATCCTGTGCGCGGAATCCTGTTGGCCGGGGGCACCGGCTCGCGACTTTGGCCGTTGACCCGCTCGGTGTCGAAGCAGCTGCTGCCGGTCTTCGACAAACCCATGATTTATTATCCGCTTTCCACGCTCGTGATGGCCGGTGTCCGGGAGATCCTGATCATCACCACCCCCGAAGACCGGGGTCAGTTCCGTCGGTTGCTCGGCGACGGCGGTCAACTGGGTCTGCGGCTGGAATACATGGTGCAGAAGCGCCCTGAGGGCATCGCCCAGGCTTTCCTGCTGGGGGCCGGCTTCATCGGTGACGAGTCCGTCGCCCTGATTCTGGGCGACAACATCTTCCATGGGAGCGGCCTCGGTACCCGGCTGGCTCTGCAGGACGATCTCAAGGGCGGCAGGGTATTCGCCTACCAGGTCGCCAATCCCTCGGCCTATGGCGTGGTGGAGTTCGACGAACTGGGCCGGGCGGTGTCCATCGAGGAGAAACCGGCCCGGCCCAGGTCCCGGTACGCGGTGCCCGGACTGTACTTCTACGACAACCGTGTCGTGGACATCGCCCGTGGTCTACGGCCCAGCGGCCGGGGTGAATTGGAGATCACCGACCTCAACCGCGTCTACCTGGAGGCCGGGGCGCTGCATGTCACCCGGCTCGACCGGGGCACCGCGTGGCTCGACACCGGAACCTTCAGCTCCATGGTTCAGGCCTCGGAGTTCGTGCGGGTGATCGAGGAGCGTCAGGGCTTCAAGGTCGGCTGCGTCGAGGAGGCGGTCTGGCGGGCCGGGCTGATCGATGACGACCGACTCCGGGAGCTGGCCGGGCCGCTGCTCAAGAGCGGATACGGCCACTACCTGCTGGGGCTGCTGGAGGAGCCCCAGCACGTCGCCATGTCCCCACCGGGCGGGCAGCTCCTGTGTGACACCGACGGGCCGAGCGACGGAAAGGGGTGATCACGTGAGACCGCTCGGTATCGAAGGGGCATGGGTGGACACGCCCACGGTGTTCACGGACGACAGGGGTCGGTTCCACGAGTGGTTCAAGGGCGGAGCCTTCCGGGATGCCGTCGGCCAGGGGCTCCGGCTCGAGCAGGCCAACTGCTCCCGATCCGTTCGCGGAACTCTCCGCGGTATTCACTACGCGGCGGTCCCGCCGGGGCAGGCGAAATACGTCACCTGCGTCAGTGGCGCCGTCCTCGACGTGGTGGTCGACATCCGCGTCGGCTCCCCGGGGTTCGGTACCTGGGAGGCGATTCGGCTCGATGACACGACACACCGCTGCGTCTACCTCTCGGAAGGGCTGGGCCACGCCTTCATGGCGTTGGAGGAAAACTCCACCGTCGTCTATCTGTGTTCGCGGGGATACGAGCCGCAGCGCGAGTTCGGGATCAATCCGCTCGACCCGGCGTTGGCCATCGCCTGGCCCGACGACCTCGCGCCGCGCCTTTCCGACAAGGATGCCGCCGCGCCCACGTTGGAACAGGCGGAGCGGCAGGGTCTGCTGCCCTCGTTCGAGGACTGCACCGCGTATCGCGGAATCCTGGGGAGCGGCGCTTGAGAAGGTCGGCCATTCGATAAATCCCACCCTTTTGGCGGTAAGGCGAATGGGTGCCAGAGACAAACACGTCGCCGGGGTGATCTTCGGGGCCGATTTGCGACGGTCATTCATAATTCTTTCACATGAGGTGAAGAATGTCCTTGTTGATCGTGACCGAAGGTGAAGTGGCATGCGAGCGGCATGAAACCCACTCACTGCGCGCTTGCTGTCTGCTGCCCTCCCAAAGGTGAGGAAGGTTGTCTTGAACCGCAGAACGATCCGAATCTCGCGCCTGAAATCCGCCACGCTGGTCTCGGCGGGCGCGGTAGCCGTGGCGCTCAGCGTCGTCCCGAGCGCGGTGGCCGTCGCCGACGTGATGCACCAGCCCGGTGCCGACCGGGCCGCGGCGCGGCTGCTCCCGAACGAGACCCCCTCGGCGGCCATCGCCGACGCGCTCCGCAGGGCCGGCGCCGAGGGCCAGGCGGTGGTGCGTTCAGAGCGCACCACGAGGTCCGCCGGAGATGGGGACGACCAGCCTCACGGCGGCCGTGACCACGCCGGCCCCAGGGGGCCGCAGGGCCCTCGTGGACCCCAGGGTCACGAGGGCAAGCAGGGCAAGCAGGGCAAGCAGGGTAAGCCGGGCAAGCAGGGCAAGCCCGGTAAGCCCGGCAAGCCTGGCAAGACCGGTCCGCAAGGTCCGCAGGGTCCGCAGGGCCCCCAGGGCGCTGACGGTGCTGACGGTGTTGATGGCGTTGACGGCGCTCAGGGTGCCCAGGGAGCTCAGGGAGCTCAGGGAGCCCAGGGCACTCAGGGAGCTCAGGGCACTCAGGGCACTCAGGGTGCTCAGGGTGCTCAGGGTGCGCAGGGAGCTCAGGGCGCGCAGGGTGCGCAGGGAGCTCAGGGCGCGCAGGGTGCCCAGGGAGCTCAGGGCGCCCAGGGCGCGCAGGGAACCGATGGTGTCGACGGTGTTGACGGCGCTCAGGGAGCCCAGGGTGCACAGGGCGCTCAGGGCGCTCAGGGCGCTCAGGGAGCCCAGGGTGCACAGGGCGCTCAGGGAGCTCAGGGTGCCCAGGGTGCCCAGGGAGCTCAGGGTGCTCAGGGAGCTCAGGGAGCCCAGGGCGCACAAGGCGCTCAGGGTGCCCAGGGAGCTCAGGGTGCTCAGGGGACACTCGGCAGCTCGTATGTGAGGACCGCCACAGCTACGGGAACAGCGACCGTCACGTGCGCTGCCGGCGATGTCGCCACCGGCGGCGGAGTCACGCTCGCGAGCGGCGCCCTCACGGAGAACTTCCCGACCGGCGGTACCGCCACCACTCCGCCCACCGGATGGCAGGCCACCACCACCACCGCGACCGCGAACAACATCACCGCCTACGTGATCTGCGCGGATCTGACTCCGTAACGGTCCCTGGGAACGGCGGGCGTCCCCGAGGTCCCGGCCTCGGGGGCGCCCGCCGCATGAGAACACGTCGAACCGCCCCGGTGGCGAACGCCGGGCAGCAAGGAGCTCGGAGAGCCATGCGCGTGCTTGTGACCGGCGGCGCCGGATTCATCGGGTCCGAATACGTCCGGCGGCGGCTGGGCGCGGATCCGACGGCACGGATCACCGTCCTCGACAAACTCACCTACTCGGGGGTCGAGGCCAACCTGGCGCCGGTGGCGGAATTCCCCGGCCACACCTTCGTCCGGGGCGACATCTGTGACCCGGACGTGGTCGACCAGGTGATGGCGGGTCAGGACGTGGTGGTGCACTTCGCCGCCGAGTCGCACGTGGACCGGTCGATCGACGGGGCCGGTCCGTTCGTCCGCACCAATGTGACGGGCACGCAGGTCCTCCTCGACGCCGCCCATCGACACGGCGTCGGCCGCTTCGTCCACGTGTCCACCGACGAGGTGTACGGCTCGATCAGCGAGGGCTCGTGGACCGAGGACCGGCCACTGGCGCCGAACTCGCCGTACTCCGCGTCGAAGGCAGGCTCCGACCTGCTGGCCCTGGCCTACCACCGCACCCATGGCCTGGACGTCGTCGTCACCCGCTGTACCAACAACTACGGGCCGTACCAGTTCCCCGAGAAGATCATCCCGCTCTTCGTCACCCACCTGCTCGACGGGAGGACGGTCCCCCTGTACGGGGACGGCCGCAACCTCCGCGACTGGCTGCACGTCTCCGACCACTGCCGGGGAATCGACCTGGTCCTGCACGGCGGCCGGGCGGGGGAGGTCTATCACATCGGCGGCGGCACCGAGCTGAGCAACCACAAGCTCACCGGACTGCTGCTGGACGCCCTCGGCGCGGACTGGGACCGGGTCGAGCACGTGGCCGACCGCAAGGGTCACGACCTGCGCTACTCGCTGGACGACAGCAAGATCCGGGAGCAGCTCGGCTACGTCCCGCAGGTGGCCTTCACGGAAGGCCTGGCCGCCACGGTCGCCTGGTACCGCGCCCACCGCTCCTGGTGGGAGCCGCTGAAAGAACGGTCCGAGCCGCGATGACCACGACCTGGCTGGTGACCGGTGCGCACGGGCTCCTCGGCCGGGACGTGCTGGCCGAGCTCGCCGTCGATCCGGAGGCCGAGGTGACGGGACCGGGCCGCGACCGGCTCGACATCACCGACCCGACCGCCGTGCACGCGGCCGTCGCCGGTCACCGGGTGGTCGTCAACTGTGCCGCCTGGACGGACGTCGACGGCGCCGAGCGATCCGAGGCGGCGGCCACGGCCGTGAACGGCGCGGGCGTCCGGCACCTCGCGGACGCCTGCGCGGACCACGGCGCGGTCCTGCTGCACCTCTCGACCGACTACGTGTTCCCGGGTGACGCCCGCCTGCCGTACCCCGAAGACGCGCCGACCGGACCCGTCAACGCGTACGGACGGAGCAAGCAGGCGGGGGAGCGGGCGGTCGCCGCACTGCTGCCGCACACCGGCTACGTCGTGCGCACCGCCTGGCTCTACGGCGCGCACGGACCCAACTTCGTGGCCACGATGCTCGAACTCGCCACCCGGCGCGAGACCCTGGAGGTGGTGGCCGACCAGCACGGTCAGCCGACCTGGACCCGTGCGCTCGCCCGGCAGCTGGCCGCCCTCGGCCGCGCCGCGCTGGCCGGACGGGCACCGGCGGGTGTCTATCACGGCACGGCGGCCGGTCACACCACATGGTGCGGTCTGGCGCGTGAGACCTTCCGTCTCAGCGGCCTCGATCCCGAGCGGATCCGCCCGGTCGGTTCGGAGCGGTTCCCGCGGCCGGCCGCACGTCCGGCGTTCGGTGTGCTCGGTCACGACAACTGGTCGCGGGCCGGGCTCGTCCCCCTTCCGCGGTGGGACGTCCAGCTGGCCTCGGCCCTGAAGCAGCCCGGCTTCGCCGCTCCGGCCGCCGCGGCACGGGCGGCCGGGAGCCGGGACCCTTCCTAGACCAGCAGCCGGCCGCCGCAGCGTGCGGCGCCCTCCTTCACCGCGATGAGGTTGGCGACCACGTAAGAGATCTTGTTCTGGGAGTGCCACTCGGAGGGGAAGCAGGTGGCCAGCCGCGAACTCTGGAACCTGGCCTCGAGGTCGGGCACGAAGGCGCGGTACTGGTCGTCCGTGTAGTACCAGAACGAGTTCTCGTTGTAGTAGGCGGTGTGGCTCGGGTCCTGGTAGGCGCCGCGGCCGTCGGAGCTGGGTGTCGTGGTGAGGAGCATGCCGCCGGGCGCCAGCAGCCGGTACAGCTCGTTGATCAGCGCCACCTTCGCGGGCACGTGTTCGAGGAAGTTCACGGCCCGCATCAGGCCTACGGAGTCGTCGGGCAGGTCCAGCCTGCCGGGCAGGGTCGCGACGATGTCGACGCCCTCACCGGGGGTCTTGTCCACGCCCACGTACCCGGGCGGCTTCCGGCGGGCCGCTCCGAGGTCCAGCGCGAGCAGTCCTCTGCGGTAGGTCCAGGCGAGGGCGTTGGCCTCGATGTACTTGTCGTACAGGGCGACCGTCTCGCGCTGGATGTGCGCGTTGATCTCCGGGTCGCGCTGGGTGTTCGCCGGGTGCATCCGCTGGAGGTACAGACAGCGGGGGATGTGATGGAAGTCGCCGACGTGGAACAGACGGCACATCAGGTCCTGGTCGTCCAGGACCGAACGGGTGGCGTCGTACCCGCCGGCCTTCACATAGGCGTCCTTGCGGAATGCCCGGACGTGGTTGGGCGCGTACCAGATGTACGAGACGTTGTGCGGGGTCGGAGCCATGGACCTGACCTGGAGCAGGGTGCGGCCGTCGACGCGCACATCCTCGTAGTGCCAGCCGTGCGCCTCGTTGAAACGGCTGTCGTCCCGTTTCCCGTCCTCGGTGATCTGCGCGGTGTTGCTGTAGACGAAAACGGTCTCGGGGTGTGCGTCGAACGCCTTGCCGAGCTCCGCCAGGCACGCCTTCGCCAGCAGGTCGTCGTGGTCGAGTTCCACGAGGATCTCGCCGCGCGCCAGTTCGCAGGCCCTGCGCTTGGCCGCTCCGACGCCGGTGACGTCGTCCGCGATCTCCACCCGGACCCGGTCGTCGGGGTGCTCCGGTCGCCAGCGGGCGCCGTTGTTCAGCAGGACGATCCACTCCCAGTCCGAACAGGTCTGCGCCTGCAGGGTTGCCAGGCACTCGTCGAGGAATCGGGTCCGGTGGCTGGGGGTGAAGACGGAGAACCTCGGGGTGGCGGTCGACGTCATCTGGTGCTCCCTGCTTGGCTCGATGTTCGCAGGAGGCCGGCCCTGAGCGGACCGCGGGCGTGCCGACGTGCCGGAGCCGAACCACCGTCATGGGCACCGACGTTACGAGTCCGTCGTGATGAAGCCGCCGTTCGGCAGGCGGTTGTGGTGTACAGATCACCCGAATGGGGGGAGGCCGGAGCGAGGCGTCGTCGAGGGCGTCACCCGTCGCGTGGACGTGACGCGGCCGTGGCGCCCGGTCCGCGCGTCGCTGCGGGTGCACGCGGACCGGGGCCGTTCACGGTCCCCCGGTGGGGAGCCCCTTGGAGGGGTCCGGAAGGGGGTTCAGCCGGCGGTGCTCAGTTCCTTGGTCTCCACGAGGGCGGCGGCGTGCGCGTCCATGCGCTGGGCGGCCAGGATCGCCACCGCGGTGTCTGCGCGGGAGGCGGCGACGAGGAGGGCGCGGCCCGCCAGGGCGTGCGCCCGCTCGTGCAGGATCGCGGGGGGCGGGTCCGCCGGGCCGGCGGCGGGGGTGGAGCGGACCGGGGTCCGCCCTCCCCGCAGCCGGGACACCTGCTGCGCGAGCCGCGCGGCCGCGGTGTCCAGGTCGGCGGACGGGGCCGCCGTGCGCAGCTCGTCGGTGACGGCGAGCAGCGCCGCGAGGTGAGCCGCGAGCTGGATGTCCAGCTCCTCCTCGCGGGAGCGGTGGGGAAAGTCCGAGGGCGTGTCGGCCATCGTGTCGTGGACCGACTTGGTGCGGATCGGCTCGTACATGCGGATGGCCTCCTGTGCTGTCAGGAAACCATCCTAGCTTAGATCTCGTCTAAAGTTGAGCCGTCCATGAAGTCGCTGCCGGGGTTGGTCTAAGGCTGGCTGTAGCCGTCCAGGAAGCGGGCGATCCGGCCCACCGCGTCCCGCAGGTCGGTCGCCGTCGGTAGCGTGACCACCCGGAAGTGGTCCGGCTCCGGCCAGTTGAAGCCGGTGCCCTGGACGACCATGATCTTCTCCTGGCGCAGCAGGTCCAGGACCATCTGCCGATCGTCCTTGATCTTGAAGACGGCCGGGTCCAGGCGCGGGAAGAGGTACAGCGCCCCCTTCGGGCGGACGCACGTCACGCCGGGGATCTGCGTCAGCAGCTCGTACGCCGTGTCCACCTGCTCCTTGAGCCGCCCGCCCGGCAGCACCAGGTCCGTGATCGTCTGGCGCCCGCTGAGCGCGGCCACCACACCGTGCTGCCCCGGCATGTTCGCGCACAGACGCATGTTCGCCAGGATCGTCAGACCCTCGATGTAGGAGTCGGCGTGCGCGCGCGGGCCGGAGATCGACATCCAGCCGACCCGGTAGCCGGCCACCCGGTACGCCTTCGACATGCCGTTGAAGGTGAGGGTGAGCAGGTCCGGGGCGACCTTGGCGGTCGGGGTGTGCGTGGCGCCGTCGTAAAGGATCTTGTCGTAGATCTCGTCCGAGCAGACCAGCAGGTTGTGCCGGCGCGCGATGTCCGTCAGTCCCCGGATCATCGCCTCGTCGTACACCGCGCCCGTCGGGTTGTTCGGGTTGATGATGACGATCGCCTTGGTGCGGTCGGTGACCTTGCGCTCGACGTCCGCGAGGTCGGGCATCCAGTCGGCCTGCTCGTCGCACCGGTAGTGCACGGCGGTGCCGCCGGAGAGCGAGACGGCGGCGGTCCACAGCGGGTAGTCGGGGGCCGGGACCAGCACCTCGTCCCCGTCGTCCAGCAGCCCCTGCATCGCCATCACGATCAGCTCGGAGACGCCGTTGCCGATGAAGACGTGCTCGACGTCCGTCTCGATGCCGAGTGTCTGGTTGTGCATCACGACCGCACGGCGCGCGGCCAGCAGTCCCTTGGCGTCGCCGTAGCCGTGCGCCGTCGAGACGTTGCGGAGGATGTCCTCCAGGATCTCCGGCGGGCAGTCGAAGCCGAAGGCGGCCGGGTTGCCGGTGTTCAGCTTGAGGATGCGGTGGCCGGCCGCTTCCAGGCGCATCGCCTCCTCGAGAACCGGTCCCCGGATCTCGTAACAGACGTTGGCGAGCTTGGTCGACTGGATCACCTGCATGTCTGGGAGCTTACGGCCCGGTAACGCGCGGAGGGGCGTGTTTTCCACCACGTGAGACGGGTGGTTTGGGTCGTTATCGCCGGTAGCTGTCCCAGGAGTCACCCCTGTCCCTACAATCCGCGGCATGTTCAGGCCAGGTGAGAGTGGCGTGCCCCCGGTACAGCCGATCGTGTACCACCCGTACGCCGAGACCGATCCGGCCTCGTACGAGCGCTACGCCGACCCGGCGGCCGCGCATGGGTGGGAGAACGCGTACGACGAGACCGCCGAGCTGCCTCGGGTCTCCCCTCCCGGGAGTGGGCCGGGCGGCCGTGTGGACCGTCGGCGCGCCGCGCGGCGGACGGGCGGCCGGTACGGACGCCGCCTGGTGGCCGCCGCCGGAGCGGCCGGGGTGGTGGCGCTGGCCGCGGTGGCGGCGGGGATGTCCTCCTCCGGGGATCAGGCCGGTGACCAGCGGGGCAGGCAGGGGGAAACGCGCTCGGCGCCGGACGGCGCGGCGAGCCCGTCGGACGGGCCGGCTCCGGCCGCGAGCGGCGTTGCCGGGGCCGCGGAGCCGACCTCGTCCGCTTCGGCCGCTCCGGTGCCGTCCCCGGTGGTCACGATCTCCGCGGTGCCTTCGGCCGGGGCGTCGGCCGACGCCGCCGCGAGCCGGGCGGCGAGCGTCGCGCCCTCCCCTTCGGCGTCCGGGTCCGGGAAGGGCAACCCCGGGAAAGGGCGTGGCCGGGGCAAGGGGCGCGGGTAGGCGGTGGCGCCCCGTGGGTCCGGTTCCCGCGGCTGAAAAGCGACCCTTGTTCTCTCCCCTCTGTGCACTAACAATGCGCATGACAAAAACAGTGGCGGCCGGAAGATCTCCGGTCGCCTTGTCGTAAGAGGGGACCCCCACATGAGAAAGCCTCTCGTTGCCGCGCTCTTCGCTCTGGCCATCGCCGGGGCGGGTGCGGCACCCGCGGTCGCCGCGCCGGTGAGCGCGAAGCCCGCGACCTCGGCTTCCGCTTCGGCCTCCGCGATCTCGGTGAAGGCGGACACCAGGGCGGCCGCGCCGACGCTCCAGGCCGTCAACCTCGCCGGGACCGTCGCGCTCAGCAACTGCTCCGGATCGGTCGTCCGCTTCCCGAACTCCCTGGACACCGACCCGGCGCTGGTGCTCTCCAACGGCCACTGCCTGTCGACCGGCTTCCCGGAGCCGGGCGAGGTGCTCGTCAACCAGTCCTCGAGCCGTACCTTCGGCCTGCTCAACTCCTCCGGCACCCGGGTCGCGACCCTGCGTGCCAGCAAGCTGGCCTACGGGACGATGACCGACACGGACATCTCCATCTACCAGCTCACCAGCACGTACGCCGCGATCAAGAGCTCGTACGGGATCTCCGCGCTGACCGTGCAGAACACCCACCCGACCGCCGGCACCGCCATCACCGTGGCGTCCGGCTACTGGAAGACGCTCTACAGCTGCAGCATCGACGGGTTCGTGTACCGCCTGAAGGAGGGCGACTGGACCTGGAAGGACTCGGTCCGTTACACCTCCGCCTGCCAGACCATCGGCGGCACCTCCGGCTCGCCGGTGATCGACCAGTCCACCGGCAAGGTCGTCGCCGTCAACAACACCGGCAACGAGGACGGCGAGCGCTGCACGGAGAACAACCCGTGTGAGGTCGACGCCAGCGGCAACGTCACCGTCCGCGAGGGCATCAACTACGCCCAGGAGACCTACCTGATCCCGGCCTGCTTCACGACCGGCAACCAGCTCAACCTGAGCGCGAGCGGGTGCACCCTGCCCAAGCCGTAGGGCGAGCGGCGGGGCGTTCCGTCACGTGGGACCGCGACGGACCGCCCGCCCCGCCAGTTCGTCCGTGCGGCGGCCGTCCTCGATGACGAAGCGGCCGTCGACGAGGACGTGCGGGATGCCGGTGGGCAGGGTGCGGGGGGCTTCGTAGGTGGAGCCCGCCGCCACTGTCGCCGGGTCGAAGAGGACCAGGTCGGCGCGGTGGCCCTCGCGGATCAGGCCCCGGTCCGGCAGGCGCAGGCGGGCCGCCGGACGGCCGGTCAGGTGGGCCACGCACTCCTCCAGGGAGAGGATCCCCAACTCCCTCACGTAGTGGCCGAGATAGCGCGGGAACGTGCCGTAGGCGCGCGGGTGCGGTTTGGCGCCCGTCAGGACGCCGTCCGAGCCGCCGGTGTGCACGCGGTGGCGCATGATCGTGCGGACGTTCTCCTCGTGGCCGACGTGCTGGAGGATCGTGGGGGCCAGCCGGTCCGTCAGGAGCAGGCGACGGGCCGTCGTCCAGGGTTCCTCGCCGCGCAGGAGCGCCGACGCGTGGACCGTGCGGCCCACGTGGTCCGCCAGTCGCTCGTCCCCCACACCCGAGATCTCGATCGTGTCCCAGTCCACCGGCACCCCGTGGCAGCCGTCCGCGCCGGTCACCTCCAGGTCGTGGCGGATACGGGCGGCCGTGTCGTCGTCGGCGAGGCGGCGCAGGATCTCCGTCGGTCCGCCCCCGCTCGCCCAACTGGGCAGCAGGGCCGCGAGGGTCGTGCAGCCGGGCGTGTAGGGGTAGGTGTCGAGGGTGATGTCGGCGCCGGAGTCCAGGGCCTTGTCCAGGAGGGTCAGGAGTTCCGGGGCGCGGCCCTCGTTCACACCGAAGTTCATGGTGGCGTGGGCGAGATGGAGCGGACAGCCCGCCTCACGGGTGAGCTCCACCATCTCCGCGTACGCCTCCAGGGCGCCGGCCCCGTAACTGCGGTGGTGGGGGCAGTAGTAGCCGCCGTGTTCCGCCACCACCCGGCACAGCTGCGTCAGTTCGGAGTCCTTCGCGTACATGCCGGGCGTGTACGTCAGGCCGGAGGACAGGCCGACGGCGCCCTGCTCGAGACCCTCCGCGACCAGCCGGCGCATCCGGTCCAGTTCCCGGGGCGTGGCCGGGCGGTCCTCCCAGCCGACGACGAGGGCGCGGACCGTGCCCTGCGGGATCAGATAGGCCGCGTTGACGGCGATGCCCCGGCCCTCGAAGCCGTGGTCCAGCCGGTCCAGGTACTCGCCCACCGAACGCCAGTCGAAGTCGAGGTCGTCGCCGTACCCGTTCCAGCCGGTGATGGCCCGGCGGACCCCTTCGAGGGTCCGGTCGTCGACCGGGGCGTACGACAGCCCGTCCTGACCGAGGACCTCGAGGGTGACGCCCTGCGCGGCCTTCGCGCTGTGGTCGGGGTCGCGCAGCAGGGCGAGGTCGCTGTGGGCGTGCATGTCGATGAAGCCGGGGGAGAGGACCAGCCCCTCCGCGTCCAGCTCCCGTACCGCCTTCGGGCGCTGGCAGCCGGCGGCCGCCGCCTCCTGCACGATCGAGACGATCCTGCCGTCGTCGATCACCACGTCCGCGCGGTAGGAGTCCGCACCGGTGCCGTCGACGACATCCGCGTCCCGGATGACGAGGTCTTCCATGCTCTACCTCCTGCCCGGTCCCGCCGGTGGTGTCTAGAAGAACGTGCGGATGTAGTCGACGACCGTGCCGTCCGCCTCGGCCAGCGGGATCAGCGGCCACTTGTCGAAGGACGTGCAGGGGTGCGAGAGGCCCAGGCCGACCCAGTCGCCGACCTCGACGTCCGCCTCGGCGGAGGTGCGCAGCCAGGCATGCTGGTCGGACAGCGCGGTCACCGAGACACCGGTGGCGGGGCGTTCCGTGCCGTCGCGGCGGATCACCTGGGCGAAGGGCAGGTCCAGGTCGTAGGCCGCGTCCCGCTTGCCCGCGTTGACGAACGCCTGGTCGGGGGCGGGCCGGGAGACGACCTGTGTCCACAGCCGGAACGCGGGCTCCAGGGCGCCCTCCGCGGGCACCCGGTTGAACGGGGTCAGCCTGCGGTAGTGGCCGTCGTCGTGCGAGACGTACGCACCCGAACGCAGCAGCTTCAGTACCGGCGCGGAGAGCCCGGGAATCTCGGCGAAGACGTCGGCGACCGCGTCGAACCAGGCGCTGCCGCCCGCGCTGACCACGATCTCCTCGGCGCCCGCGAACCGTCCCGCCTTGTCGAAGTCGACGGCGAGGCCGACCAGGCGGCGCAGCCAGGCCCGCACCCGCTCCGGGTCGGCGCGCGGGACCTCGCCCTCGTAGCCCGCGACCCCGACCAGCCGCAGGGCCGGTGTGGCGGCGACCGCGTCCGCGACCGCCGCGCACTCCGTCTCCGTACGGACCCCGGTGCGGGCGCCGTCGCCGGCGGCCAGTTCGACGACGACGTCCAGCGGGCGCCCGGCGCCGTGCAGGGCGGCGTTCATCAGCTCGACCCCGCGCACCGAGTCGACGTAGCAGACGAGGCGGAAGGCGGGGTCGGCGTCGAGCTGCGCGGAGATCCAGCGCAGGGCGGCCGGGTCCACCAGTTCGTTGGCGAGGAAGACCCGCCGGACGCCGTGGGCCCGGGCCACCCGCACCTGGTGGGGGACGGCGAGGGTGATGCCCCAGGCGCCGCGGTCGATCTGGCGCTGGAAGAGCTGCGGGGCCATGGAGGTCTTGCCGTGCGGGGCGAAGGCGAGTCCGTGGCGGGTCGCGTAGGTCTCCATGAGGGCGAGGTTGTGCTCGAGGCGCTCGGCGGACAGGGCCAGCACCGGGGTCGCGAAGCCGCCGGTGAAGAGGTTGCGGCGCTGGGCGGCCAGTTCACCGACCGTGAGGCCGTCGGCGTCCGGCGGGAGGCCCTTGAAGCGGTGGTCGACGCGTTCCCCGGCCAGTCGGGCGAGCGCCTCGAGTGCCTCGGTACTCATGGAACCTCCTGATCAGGAGCATTGCAGTATATGCAACGTCCATTGCGTATATCGCTTACCGCTGTCTAACATCTCGCCCAACGCGGGGTCAACGGAGCCTCCCCCAGCCTTCGGCCGGGGGGACCCCCATCTCGCTTCGCTCACCCGCACCGGCAAGGGAGCCATGACGATCGTGACCGCCACCGGACCCTGCGACGCCCCCGACGTCGTGGACGTCGTCGCGCTCGGCGAGTCCATGGTCACCTTCCTGCCCTCCCGGCCCGGCCGCCTCGCCGACGTACCGTCCTTCGACCGGGGCATCGGCGGCGCCGAGTCCAACGTGGTGTGCGCGCTGGCGGCGGCCGGACACCCGGTGCGCTGGGTCGGCCGGGTGGGGGCGGACGGGTTCGGCGACCACCTCGTCGAGACCATCGGCTCCTACGGGGTCGACGTGACCCGCGTACGACGCGATCCCGCCCGCCCGACCGGTGTCTACTTCCGCACCGCCGGCGACCGGGCCGACGACACGCACGAGGTCGCCTACTACCGGGCCGGGTCGGCGGCCTCCGCGATGTCCGTCGACACCGTCGGCCTCGACGCCGTACGGGCCGGCCGGGTGCTGCACCTCACCGGGATCACCGCGGCCCTCTCCGCGGACTGCCTCGGCCTGCTGCGCGAACTGACCGCCCCGGGCCCGGACCGGCCTCTCGTCTCCTTCGACGTCAACCACCGGCCCCGGCTGTGGACGGACGGCAACAGCCCCCAGGTCCTCCTCGAACTGGCCCGCGGCGCCGACCTGGTGTTCGTGGGCGAGGACGAGGCGGCCGACGTGTGGGGCCTGGACGGCGCCGACGCCGTACGGACCGCGTTCCCCGACACCGGGGTGCTCGTCGTCAAACAAGGGGCGCTCGGGGCGACCGTCTTCGACCGGGAGCACGTCCTGCACGTCCCCGCCCCGCGGGTCGACGTCGTCGCCGCCGTCGGCGCCGGGGACGCCTTCGCCGCCGGATTCCTCTCCGCCACCCTGCGCGGGCTGCCCGTGCGCGACCGTCTCCGGCACGGTCACCTCATGGCCGCCGCCGCCCTCACCGTCCCCGGCGACCTCGCCATGCCCCCTTCCCGCGACCACGCCGACCGGCTCGCCGCCCTCGACGACACCGCGTGGGGGAGACTTCGACTCGGCCCCGGCTGGACGCACCCCGAGGACCGGGCCGACGAGGAGGTACCCACCCCATGAGCCAGACCGTCGACCGAGCGCTGAGCATCCTGCCGTTGCTCGCCGAGGGCCCCGCCGACCTCGGACAGGTCGCCGACCGCCTCGGCGTGCACAAGTCGACGGCCCTGCGGCTGCTGCGCACCCTGCACGAACACGGCCTCGTCTACCGCCAGTCCGACCAGCGCTACCGCCTGGGCGCCCGCCTCTTCGCCCTCGCCCAGGAGGCGATGGAGAACCTCGACATCCGGGAGATCGCCCATCCGCACCTCGCCCGCCTGAACGAGACCTGCGGACACACCGTGCACCTCGCCGTGTACGAGGAGGGCGAGGTCCTCTACATCGACAAGGTGGAGAGCCGCTACCCGGTGCGCATGTACTCCCGGATCGGCAAGCCCGTCGCCATCACGGTCGCCGCCGTCGCCAAGCTGCTCCTCGCCGACCTGCCCGAGCCCGAGCGGCGGCTGATCACGGAGAAGCTCGACTACCCCCATTACACGGCCCGTTCGACCCCCGACGCGCCCGCCTTCCTGCGCGAGCTGGAGAAGGTGCGCGAACAGGGCTGGGCCACCGACCTCGGTGGCCACGAGGAGTCCATCAACTGTGTCGCCGCCCCGATCCGGGGCGCCGACGGCCGGGTGGTCGCCGCGATGTCGGTCTCCGCGCCGAACGTCGTCGTCACCGCCGACGAACTCCTCACCCTGCTCCCGCTGGTGCGCCGCACGGCGGACGCCATCAGCGGCGAGTACTCCGGCAGGACGCCCGTATCAGCTCCAGACAGGGACACCGAATGACCGAGAAGACCGCCCTCACCCCCAAGACCCACACCACCCCGCCCGCGAAGTTCTCGCACGGTGTGAGGAAGGGCAACATCCTCCAGGTCGCGGGCCAGGTCGGTTTCCTGCCCGCCGAGGAGGGCAGGCCGCCGACGCCCGCCGGTCCCACCCTGCGCGAGCAGACCCTCCAGACCCTCGCCAACGTCAAGGCGATCCTGGAGGAGGGCGGCGCGAGCTGGGACGACGTGATGATGATCCGCGTCTACCTGACGGACACGGGACACTTCGCCGAGTTCAACGAGCTCTACAACGCGTACTTCGAGGAGCAGCCCCTCACCGCCCCGCCCGCGGCCCGCACGACGGTCTACGTCGGCCTCCCCGCCGGGCTCCTCGTCGAGATCGACGCGCTCGCGGTCCTCGGCTGAGGGGCTGACGCGCTCGCGGTCGTCGGCCGAGGGGCTCGCGGTCGTCGCCTGACGGGCACGCGGTAGTCGGCTGACACGCTCGCCGTGCGTCGCCTGCCCGCCGGACCGCCTCGCTCGCTTGCCCGCCTGCCGGACCGACCCGCTTGCCTGCCGGGCGGACCGACCGACCTGCCTGCCGGACCGCCCGGCGGACCGACCCGTCTGCCTGCCGGACCGACCCGCCCGCGCTGCGGGTGGCCCAGGGCTCGGCGACGGTGGCGATCGTGACGACGGCGGGCATCGTGGCGCCGCTGCTCGCCGAGGGCGACCACTCGCAGGCCTTCGTGGCCCTCGTCATCATGGCGATCTCGGCGGGCTCGATCTTCGCCTCGCACGTCAACGACGGCGGATTCTGGATGGTGGCCAAGTACTTCGGCATCAGCGAGCGCGACACCCTGAGGACGTGGACCGTGCTGGAGTCGGTGTTGTCCGTGGCCGGGTTCGTGATGGCGGCCGGAATGAGCCTCTTCGTGTAGGTGTCCGGTAACGAAGTCAGGGGCTGACTGTGTCCGGCACAGGATCTTCGACCATACTGCCCGCTGTGGAGCAGCGCATAGGTTCGAGCAGCCAGCCCCTGGAGGGCGCCGGGTTCGACCCGGCATTCATCCCCGGGCTCACGTCGCCCGTGACCGCGGAGCCGGAGGACGCGAGTCCGGCCGAGGACGACGGCGTCGACGCCGTCGAACCCGAGGACCGGAAGGGGGAGTCGGCGTCGCCGGAGAAGCCGGGCGCGAACGCGACGGATGCGTCGGACGAGGAACCGGACGCGTCGGACGAGTCCGCCGAGGGGCCCGTCTTCGAGGCCTCCGACCGCCGCGCGCGGATCGCCGCCGACGCCAGGGGCGTCCGGCTCCGCCTCGACGAGGAGTCCTGCGAGTTCCGCTGGGACGAGATCGGTGCGATCGAGACCGAGACGCCACGCTTCGGCAAGCGGTTCACCATCACGGTGCACACGCCTGACCGCCGCTGGTACCCGATCGAGATCGAGGCGACGGCCAGGGCCCGCTTCAAGGAGTGGGAGGAGCAGCTGGACGCGGTCCTCGACGCCTACTTCGAAGAAGGCGAAGCGGACGCCGAGGACGAGGCCGACGACGCCAAGGCTGTCGAAGTCGACGACGCCGAGGCCGCCGAAGTCGACGACGCCAAGGCCGCCGACGTCAAGGACACCGACGTCAAGGACACCGACGTCAAGGACACCGACGTCAAGGACACCGACGTCAAAGCCGCCGACTAGACGCAGTACTGACTCTGCTTCCCGATGGACCGGTACATGCAGTCCGCGTTCTCGAGAAGCTGGAGCACCGCGTCCCGGTTACGGGAGGTCTCCCGCTCGATGATCTCGTCGGGCGGGTAGAACCCGCCTCCGGAAGCGGACGACGGGTACATCTCGAAGGTGTACGAGAAGATCTTCTGCGTACCCCAGAGATAGTCGTCGATCGACCCGTCGGTGATGTACAGGTCGCTGGACTGCTCGGCGGTGTACCCGTTGCTCGCGGCCATCTTCTGCCCGACGGCCTTGAACGCGGCGTTGTCGTCCGCGGTCATCCCGGTCGCCGTGTCCGCGGTGGTCCAGCCGAACGGCCACAGCACCAGCTGGCTGTACGTGTGGAAGTCGATCCCGGCGGTGATCTGCTGCTTCCCGCCCACGATCCGGCTGCGCACGAAGTCGGCGACGACCTTCACCTCGGGCGCGGACTCGCCGGACGCGCCCCGGTAGGTCTCGGAGGACGTGGACCCCGAAGAGCCGCCGCAGCAGCCGAACTTGTAGTTCCAGTTCCGGTTGAGGTCCGTACCGACGTACGAGGAACCGGAGTTGGGCTGCCGGTTCTTGCGCCATGAGCGGTAGGAGCCGGAGGCGATGTCGTACTCGCCGCCGTCCGGGTTGAGGTCGGGGACGATCCAGATCTCGCGGCCGTTGACCATGTTGGTGACGCGCGAGTCGGAGCCGTAGCCGGCGCCCAGCTCGCGGATCAGGTACAGCGCCATCTCCACGGTGAGGTGCTCGCGGGCGTGCTGGTGGTGGGTGAACAGCACCTCCGGCTCGGCCTCGTCGGTGGCGACGTTGTCGCTGATCTTGACGGCCACGATGTCCCGGCCCTGGTACGACTTGCCGATGACCCGCTTGCTCATGATGCCCGGGTAGGCGGCGATGCGCTGGTCGATCTCCGCCGTCATCTCGGCGTAGTTGTGGTACTTCGAGTCGGCGGACGGGAAGTCGAAGAGCCGCACCTCGTCCTCGGCGGCCCGGTCCGGTGCCGAGCCCAGCAGGGACACCTCGTAGCCCTGCGCGCGCAGCTTGCGCACCTGGTCGGCGCGGCCGGAGACCACGACGGTCTCCTCGTCGGCCTCGTCGACGCTCACCCCGGACCGGGCGATCGCGGTGCGCGTCCGGGGGGTGCTGTTGCGGACGTGGATCTCGTACTGGTGGATGTCGTCGGCGGAGGGTGCCGCCTTGGGTGCGCCGCCGGCCGCCGCGTCGGTGACCGTCGCCGAGACCGGAGCGGCGAGAGCGAGGGTGAGCAGTGCAGCGAGGACGGCGGTCCGTCTGCCGCTGCGGGCGCTTGTGGCGCCGGCGCCTGAGCCGCGAATGCGAAGTCGCATGAACTCTCCTTGTGGGGAGCCGGTTTGTGGGGGCTGTGCGCTTGCTGTGTGCGGCGGTGCGGTGCCGCTCATCGTCGAGGCATGGCATGAGCAGGTCAAGAGACGACAAAGGGACGAATGGCCGGAATCATGCGCGAACGGCGAACGGCGAACGGCGAACGGCGAGCGGTCGGCCGCGCAGTGTATCCGCGCCCGCGCCGGTCGCCCGGTATTGACGGTTCGGCCGGAATGCGGGCACATCGGGCGGGGGTGTCGCGCACGCGCCCTTGCCGGACCGGCCTCTTTTGCGGGCCCGGTGTCACCACCGCGGGTGGTTGGTTGAGTTTCGCAAGTTTGAGTTTGGCAAGCATCTCTTCTAGGCTGCTGTTCCCCTAGGAGAGGTGCCCTCGCCATGGCCGTGACCGTGCTGGACGACAAGACCGCGCTCGTGCTGATCGACCTCCAGGCCGGCACGCTCGCCGCCCCCACCAGGCCGTACCCGGCAGCGGACGTGGTGGCCCGGGCCGCCGAACTCGCCGACGCCTTCCGTGCGGCGGGCGCCCCCGTCGTCCTGGTCCGCATGTCCACCTCGCCCGACGGAGCCGACGCGGTGCCCGGCCGCAGCGAGGCGGTACGGCTGGCCGGCGGCCGCTCCCGCCCCTACGACCTGGGTCCCGTCGCCGAACCGCTCGCCGGTCACGACGGGGACATCCCGGTGACGAAGCGGAACTGGGGCGCGTTCCACGGCACCGACCTCGACATCCAGCTGCGCAGGCGTGGGGTCACCCAGATCGTGCTGGCCGGCATCGCGACCAGCCTCGGCGTCGAGTCCACCGCCCGCGCCGCCCACGAGCACGGCTATCACGTCACGTTCGCGGTCGACGCGATGACCGACATCAACGAGGACGCGCACCGCCACAGCGTGTCGTACCTCTTCCCGCTGATCGGTGAGCCGGGCACGACGCGGGAGATCCTCGACCTGCTGGCCGGCGTCCGAGCCTGAACCCGAGGGCCAGTCCATCCGCGGTCCCCGGCCGTCAGTCCTCGGTGGCCTGCCACCGGGGGCTGAGCGCGATGGCCCGCAGCTGCTCGATCGTGAGGGCGGGCTTCGCACGGGTCGCGGCCTTGTCCAGCTCGGCGGCGTTGAGGGCGCTGACGACCACCCGCAGACCGTCCTTGCGCAGGGTGTCCACGGTCCACATCACGACCCCCGCACCGCCCTTATCGCCGGGCTTCTGGCTGACGGAGACACGCGTGCCGTCGTCCAGGGTCTCGGCGCCGGAGCCGTACAGCTCGCCGGCCACGTCGGCCATGTTCGGCTGCACCTTGACCTGGACCAGGCTCTCACCCCTGCCGTCGTCGACGACGAAGTAGCCGTACCCAATCTCCTGGCTGCCGTTCCTGACGGTCTCCAGGTCCTTGGGCAGCAGGAGGGTGAGCTTGCGCAGGACGAGCCAGCCGGCCATCTCCGCGGGGCGGGCGGACGAGCCCGACGGGGAGACGGGCTTCTTCCCCTCCCCGGGGATGGCGTCGGCGATCCTGCGCCACTCCGAGGCCGCGGCCAGCGTCTTCAACTGGCCGGTGGTCAGTGGCGGTTCGGGGCGGCTGACGGGCTTTCCCTTCTCCGCGGCGGCGTTCCACTCGATGACGCTCACGTGCTGCCCGGCCGGGGTGACCAGGTCCGCGCCCCACGACTTGAGGTTCTGGCGGTGGTCGGGATACTCGTAGCCCTGGTAGACGGTGATCGCGGACCCGTCGGACAGGAGCTCGGTCCTGCAGCTGTCGAGGACCGTCTGCTCTCCCTTCGGGCAGGGCATCACGGCGGCGGACGGATTGATCTCACCCGCGTCCGCCGGGATCCGGGCCAGGCCCACGGAGACGGATCCCTCGCCCTTGCCGTCGTCGAACACGCCCACCACCAGCGGTGGCAGCTTCTCGCCCGTGCCACGCACCTCTGTGCTGCGGAACTCGCCCTCGGGAAGCAGCTGCTGGAGGGTGTCGACCATGTCGTCGGGGGAGTGGACCGGCTTGGCGCTGCCGGACGCGGCGACGGAGGAGGGCACGGGCGTCGGCTTGCCGCCCCAGGGCACGAGCAGCGCCCCGCCCACCCCCACCAGGGCGAGGCTCGCCGCTCCCCCCGCGATCGCGGTCCTGCGCCGCAGCCGCATGCGGTCACCCCGGGCCCGACCGGCGGCGACGAGCGCGGCGGGGCTGTCGAAGGCGCCGCCGGCCGCTCGCAGGGCGGTGGAGAGCTGCTCCTCGAAGGGATCGCTGTACTGGTGGACGGGCATGGTGAACCACCGCTTTCGGCGAGATGAGTCGGAAGAACGCGAGTGTGCGGGTGAGGTGCGCGGGGTCGGGCGGCTCAGGGGCGGGCGTATGTGCCGATGTCCTCGCCCAGCAGTTCGCGCAGGCGTCCGAGGGCCCGTGAGCACCGCGTCCGCACGGCCGACGAGCTGGCGTTCAGCGCGTCGGCGGTCTCCTCGATCGAGCGGTCCTCCCAGTACCGCAGGACCACGACCGCCCGGTCCTTGGCGGGCAGCCGCCCGAGAGCCTGCATCAGCGTCAGCCGGAGCGGTGTGTCGGTTCCTCTGCCGTCGGCCACGTCCGGGAACGTCTCCACCGCCCGCTCGCTGCTGCTGCGCCGTCTCTGGTGGGCGAGGAAGGTGCGGGTGAGGACGGTCTGCGCGTAGCCGGCCGGGTTGTCGACCCGGGAGACCCGGCCCCAGCGGACGTACAGCCTGCCGAGGGTCTCCTGGACCAGGTCCTCGGCGAGGTGCGTGTCCCCGGCGGTGAGCAGACACGCCGACCGGTACAGGTGCCCGGCGCGCGCTGCCGCGAACTCGGCGTACTCGTCCGCACGGGCGGCCTGCCTCATGAATGTTCCCCCTGCGTCGGTTGCCTTGCTGTCCTCACCTACCTAATGCGGTGGGGCGCGGGAAATGTTTCAAGGTAGGAGACCGCGTCGAGCGTCGAACGGAATGACGCGCAAGGTCACATGGGACCGTTCCGGCGCGGTGAGCAGATGCTCCAGCTGACCCCGCGCGACCTTGCGCCCACCGAACTGCATGCGCAGCGCGTGCTCCGTACCCTCCCCGTCACTGGGTGATCGTCGCTCGGCACCCGCACCTAGTCGGTGGAACTCTGTTTCATCAGGGGGATGGACCGGCCCGGATCCCCCGCCGTCTCGTAGGCGGCGGCGAGGTTGTTGCGTGAGGTCAGGGTGTCGGGGTGGTCATTGCCCAGGACCCGCACCCGGTCGCTGAGGGTCCGCTCGTACAGGGGGATGGCCCGGCCCAGGTCCCCCGCGGCCCGGTGGGCGCCGGCGAGGTTGGTGCGGGAGGTCAGGGTGTCGGGGTGGTCGGTACCCAGCGCCTGCTCGGTGTCGGTGAGGTTCTGTTCCAGCAGAGGGATGGACCGGCCCGGATCCCCCGCCGCCTGGTAGGCGCCGGCGAGGTTGGTGCGGGAGGTCAGGGTGTCGGGGTGGTCGGTACCCAGCGCCCGCTCGGTGTCGGTGAGGTTCTGCTCGTACAGGGAGATGGCCCGTTCCAGATCCCCTGCCGACAGGTAAGCGTAGGCGAGGTTGTTGCGCGAGATCAGGGTGTCGGGGTGGTCTTCGCCGAGCACCCGCACTCGGGCGGTGAGGTTGTGCTCGTACAGGAAGATGGCCCGGTCCAGATCCTCTGCCGACACGTAAGCGTAGGCGAGGTTGTTGCGCGAGATCAGGGTGTCGGGGTGGTCTTCGCCGAGCACCCGCACTCGGGCGGTGAGGTTGTGCTCGTACAGGGAGATGGCCCGGTCCAGATCCTCTGCCGACAGGTAAGCGTAGGCGAGGTCGTGGCGGGAGGTGAGGGTGTCGGGGTGGTCTTCGCCGAGCACCCGTACTCGGGCGGTGAGGTTCTGGTCGTAGAGGGGGATGGCCCGTCCCGGGTCCCCCGTCGCCTCGTAGGCGGTGGCGAGGTCGTGGCGGGAGGCCAGGGTGTCGGGGTGGTCGGCCCCCAGCACCCGTACTCGGGCGGTGAGGTTCTGCTCGTACAGGGTGACGGCCTGGCCCAGATCCCCCACCGACACGTGGCCACGGGCGAGATCGTGGCGGAAAGTCAGGATGTCGGGGTGGTCGGCACCCAACACCTGTTCGGTGTCGGTGAGGATCTGCTCCAGCTGGTAGACGGCCAGGACCAGATCCTTCGCGGCATCGAGGAAGGCGGTGAGGTTGTTGCCGTAGGTCAGAGTGCCGGGGTGGTCGGCGGCCAGCACCCGGCGCCGCTCGGTGAGGGTCTGCTCGTAGAGGGGGACGGCCCGGGCCGGATCCCCCGCCGATCGGTAGGCGGTGGCGAGGTTGTGGCGGGAGGTGAGGGTGTCGGGGTGGTCTTCGCCGAGCACCCGCACCCGGTCGGTGAGGGCCTGTTCCAGCAGGGGGACGGCC
>NZ_JBHWUU010000046.1:31796-75899 GCF_042737375.1 Streptomyces sp. NPDC060000 | reverse complement strand
GGTACCGGGGGTGCCGCCCATCGGCGTACGGCGAAACGACTACTTGCGCATGACCTCGGGCTCGTGGCGGCGCAGGAAGCGGGCCACGAAGAAGCCGCAGATCACGCCGAGGACGACCAGCGCGGCCATGTCCAGGCCCCAGGCGCCGACGGTGTGCTCCCACAGCGGGTCCGTGGCACCGCCGTCCTTGGGCGGGCTGATCTTGTTGAAGTCCAGCGTGGCGCCCGCGGCGCCGACCGCCCAGCGCGAGGGCATCAGATACGAGAACTCGTTGACGCCGACCGCGCCGTTCAGGGTGAACAGACAGCCGGTGAAGACGACCTGGATGATCGCGAACATGACCAGCAGCGGCATGGTCTTCTCGGCAGTCTTCACCAGCGACGAGATGACCAGGCCGAACATCATCGAGGTGAAGCCCAGCGCCATGATCGGGATGGAGAGCTCGAACATGGTGGCGCTGCCGAGGACCAGGCCCTCCTTCGGGATCTCCCGGCTCGCGAAGCCGATGACGCCGACCAGCAGACCCTGGAGCACGGTGACCACGCCGAGCACGAACACCTTGGACATCAGGTACGCGGAGCGGGACAGGCCGGTGGCGCGTTCCCGCTCGTAGATGACCCGTTCCTTGATGAGCTCGCGGACCGAGTTGGCCGCGCCCGCGAAGCAGGCGCCGACCGCGAGGATCAGCAGGACGGTGGTGGCCGTGCCGTTGGGGATGATCCGGCCGCTCTTCGGGTTGACCGGGTTGGGCAGCAGGCTGTTGCCGGAGTCGATGAGCAGGCTCACCGCGCCGAGGACGGCCGGCAGGATCACCGTCAGGGCCAGGAAGCCCTTGTCAGAGGCGATCACCGAGGAATAGCGGCGCACCAGCGTGACGAACTGAGACATCCAGCCCTGCGGCTTCGGCGGCTTCATCGCCTGCATCGGCGGCATCTGTACGGACTGCGGCGCGATGGCGTCGATGTCCGCGGCGTACATCTGGTAGTGCTGCGAGCCCTTCCAGCGGCCCGCCCAGTCGTAGTCGCGGTAGTTCTCGAAGGCGGAGAAGACATCGGCCCAGGTGTCGTAGCCGAAGAAGTTCAGCGCCTCCTCGGGCGGCCCGAAGTAGGCGACCGCACCGCCCGGCGCCATCACGAGCAGCTTGTCGCAGATCGCGAGTTCGGCCACCGAGTGCGTGACGACCAGGACCGTGCGGCCGTCGTCGGCGAGGCCGCGCAGCAGCTGCATGACATCGCGGTCCATACCCGGGTCGAGGCCGGAGGTCGGCTCGTCCAGGAAGATCAGCGACGGCTTGGTGAGCAGCTCCAGGGCCACCGAGACGCGCTTGCGCTGGCCGCCGGAGAGAGAGGTGATCTTCTTCTCTTTGTGGATGTCCAGCTTGAGCTCGCGCAGCACCTCGTCGATGCGGGCGTCGCGCTCGGCGCCCGTGGTGTCGGCGGGGAAGCGGAGCTTGGCCGCGTACTTGAGAGCCCTCTTGACGGTCAGTTCCTTGTGCAGGATGTCGTCCTGCGGGACCAGACCGATGCGCTGGCGCAGCTCGGCGAACTGCTTGTAGAGGTTCCGGTTGTCGTAGAGGACGTCACCCTGGTTGGCGGGCCGGTAGCCGGTGAGCGCCTTGAGCAGGGTCGACTTGCCGGAACCTGACGGTCCGATGACCGCGATCAGGGACTTCTCCGGGACACCGAAGGAGACGTCCTTCAGGATCTGCTTGCCGCCGTCGACCGTGACGGTCAGATGGCGGGCCGAGAAGGAGACCTCACCGGTGTCGACGAACTCCTCGAGCCGGTCACCGACGATCCGGAACGTCGAGTGGCCGACGCCGACGATGTCGGCGGGTCCCAGCTGGACCGAGCCGCCCTTGGAGATCTGCTGGCCGTTGACGTAGGTGCCGTTGTGCGAGCCGAGGTCGCGGATCTCCATACGGCCGTCGGGCGTCGAGTGGAACTCGGCGTGGTGACGCGAGACCTGGAGGTCGGAGACGACCAGCTCGTTCTCCAGGGCACGGCCGATGCGCATCACACGGCCGAGGGAGAACTGGTGGAACGTGGTCGGGCTGCGGTCACCGTAGACCGGCGGCGCCCCCGCGCCTCCACCGGGCACCTTCTGCACATACGGCTCGCCCGGCCCCTGCTGCTGCGGGACCTGCGGCGCGCCCTGCTGCGGTGGCTGCCAGCCGGCCTGCGGCGCCTGCGGCTGCGGGGCCTGCTGGGCCCAGCCGGGGTTCGCGGCCTGCGCGGCGTACGGCTGCTGCTGGGGCTGCGCGGCGGGCGCCTGCGCTCCCGAAAGGCTCACGCGCGGTCCGTCGGTCGCGTTGCCAAGGTGCAGCGCCGTGCCGGGACCGATGTCCAGCTGATGGATCCGCTGTCCCTGCGCGAACGTGCCGTTGGTGCTCCCGTGGTCCTCGACGACCCAACTGCGCCCGTTGAAGCTGACCGTGGCGTGACGCCAGGAGACCCTGGCGTCGTCGAAGACGATGTCCCCCTGCGGATCACGTCCGAGGGTGTATTGCCTGGACGGATCGAGCGTCCAGGTGCGTCCGTTCAATTCCAGTACGAGTTCCGGCACTCCAGCCCCACTGAGTTGTCCCCCGAGTTAGCCCCATCGACGGGGAGTCTAGGGATGTCGAACATCGGGGGGAACTATTTCAGTAGCGGCCCCCTGACCGAAAGTCGGGCCTTGTGAAGAGCGTGCGCGAGCGTATCGGCCGTTCCCGTTGACGGGGTTGAAACCGGCCCGGAGAGTGGTAAAGCACGCGAGGGGGACGGAAGCGGCGATCTTCGCCGCCGCGCGCCGCGGATCGGGGGGTCTGCATGAGTGCCGGTACGGGTGTCGAGGGCAGTGGGAGCGCGGCGCGCGCCAGTGGCGTGCCGTGGACGGACGTACTGCTGGCCGCGATCGCCGCGGTCAGCTGGGCGTTGATCGGGATGGCGGGGACGGCGGCGCTGGGACTGCATCTGCTCGGGGCGGACTCCGCCGGCTCGTTGGGCCCGATGACGGCCGCCGTGGTGGCCCTGGGGGCCGGTGGCTCGGTGACTCCCTCGGGCGACGTGTCCGCCTTCGGACTGACGGGCGCGGAGGCGAACACCGCCATCGAGATCACGCCATTGGGGGTGAGCCTGGTCGGTGCGCTGCTGCTGTCCTGGTTCTTCCTGCGGTCCCTGCGCACGGCCGGAGTTGTGATCGCCCCGGCCGAACTCCTCGCGCGCGTCGGCGCGGTGGTGGCGCTGTACGTGGCGATGCTCGGCGGACTGGCCTGGGCGGGGCACGACGTCATCACGCTCGACGGGAGTGCGCTGGGGCTGGACGACCTGCCCGGCGCAGGGGGCGGTGGCGGTGGCGGCCTGAACATCCCCGGGCTCGGTGATGTCGGGGACATCGGCGGGCTGCTGCCCGACCGGCTCGGCGACCTCGTCGACGCGAAGGCCGCGGTCGGCTTCACCGTCGACACGGCGCCCACGCTGCTCGGGGGGCTCGGCTGGTCGCTCGGCATCCTGGTGATCGCCCTGCTGGCCTCACGCCGCACGCCGCTGCCACCCGGCTGGGAGGCGGTGCACCGCGTGGTGCGGCCGGCGGTGTCCGCCGTGGTGACCGTGCTGCTGGTGGCCGTGGCGGCCGGGTTCGCCGCGGCGGCGTACGCGGCGATCGGCGACGACCACCCGAAGCGGATCGCGGGAGCGGCGCTGCTCGGGGCGCCGAACGGGGTCTGGCTGGGCATCCCGATCGGCCTGTTCGTCCCCTGGGACGGGCGGGCGACGGGCGCGCTGACGAGTGTCCTCCCGGACCCGTTGGACGACCTGCTGGGCGGGGGCACCGAACAGCCGGTGACACTGGGTCGCCTCGCCGAGCTGGACGGACGGGTGTGGCTGCTGGGCGTGGCGGCGGCGCTGATGATGCTGCTGGCCGGGGTGCTGACGGCCGTACGGACACCGGTGGGGTCGGCGCCTACGGGGTCCCCGCCGGGCTCGGGAACGGGTGCGCCGGCAGGCTCGGGGGCGGGAGTAGGGCCGGGCTCGGGGGCGGCAGCCAGGGAGGGGCGGGGCTCGGAGGCGGGCGCATGGACAGGAGCCGGGCAAAGCTCAGGGGCAGGCAGAGGCCCCAAGGGCCTGGGCGGGCGTGTGGTCGGTATGGCCGGGTTCGTGGGGCTTTGTGCCGTGCGGTTGGGGGTGGCGACGGCCTTGGCGTTGCCGTTGATCGCCTGGCTGACGAACGTGTCGGTCGACGCCTCCCTGTCCGTGCTGGGGTTCGACGCCTTCGGGGCCGGGATCAGGCTGCACGGGCATCTCGGTGCGGCGTCGCTGCTGGGCGCGGTGTGGGGAGCGGGGGCGGGGGCCGCCGGTGCGCTGCCGGCCTGCGCAACCGGAGCCGCGGGGCGGCGGGCGGCTCAGCCGGCACTTGGTGACGCGACGGGCGGCTCCGCGACCGGCGCCGGCGAGGGCGACGGACCGTCGGGGTACCCGGGTGAGCGGGCGGGGCCGTACGCGCCGGGTGCGCCCTCGTACCGGCCGCCGAATCCGGCCACCAACCCCTACCTTCGGGTCCCGGAGGAGGTGCGGGAGCCACGGGACGCGCGGCCGGACGGGGCTCGGGGCGACGGGTCCGGACCGTCGAGGCCGTACGAGAGCCAACGGCGGAACGAGCCCCCGCCGGGCGTGCCGCGCGGCGGGCGGCCGCCCGCCGTACCGCCGGGACCGGACGATGTCTACGGCGCGCCGACCGTGGTCCGGCCGATCGGCCCGCCTCCCCGCTCACCGCGCCGGCCTCCCGGCCCGCGTCCCGGTGAGCGTCCGCCGTCCGGACCGGAGGAGGGTCCGCCACCTCCGCCACCGCCTCCTCCCGCCCCTCCGAGGGGGCCCAGGACGCCTGGAGGACCGCGCTGAGAGGCGGGGCCGGGGACGCCCGCGGCCGGCTGTCCAGCTGCCCGCCACCTCGCCGACATCCACTGTTACCCGTCCGTCAGGCGGACCTCGGCGGCGAGCGGCACTGGGTGCCGGATACGGTGGGTACACCATGAGCGCTTTGCAGACTTCGTCCTCCGACGTCCCCACGCTCCTTGTCAAGATCTTCGGCAAGGACAGGCCGGGCATCACGGCCGGCCTCTTCGACACCCTCGCCGCCTTCTCCCTCGACGTGGTCGACATCGAGCAGGTCGTCACCCGAGGCCGGATGGTGCTGTGCGCGCTCGTGACCGAGCCGCCCTCCGGTCTGGAGGGCGAACTGCGGTCGACGGTCCACAGCTGGGCCGAGTCGATGAAGATGCAGGCCGAGATCATCTCCGGCATCGGTGACAACCGGCCGCGTGGCCTCGGCAGGTCACTGGTCACCGTGCTCGGGCATCCGCTGACCGCGGAGGCCACGGCCGCGGTCGCCGCGAAGATCACGAAGGCCGGCGGGAACATCGACCGCATATTCCGGCTCGCCAAGTACCCGGTCACCGCCGTGGAGTTCGCCGTCTCCGGAGTGGAGACCGGGCCGCTGCGCACGGCTCTGGTGACGGACGCGGCGGCGCTCGGGGTGGACGTAGCGGTGGTCGACGCGGGCCTGTACCGGCGAGCCCAGCGGCTCGTGGTCATGGACGTCGACTCCACCCTGATCCAGGACGAGGTGATCGAGCTCTTCGCCGCGCACGCCGGCTGCGAGGACGAGGTCGCCGAGGTGACGGCGGCCGCGATGCGCGGTGAGCTCGACTTCGAGCAGTCGCTGCACGCGCGGGTGGCGCTGCTGGCGGGGCTGGACGCCTCGGTCGTGGACAAGGTGCGCGCCGAGGTGCGGCTGACGCCGGGGGCGCGCACGCTGATCCGCACGCTGAAGCGGCTCGGGTACCAGGTGGGGGTCGTCTCCGGCGGCTTCACCCAGGTCACCGACGACCTTCAGGAGCGGCTCGGGCTGGACTTCGCCCAGGCCAACACCCTGGAGATCGTCGACGGCAGGCTGACCGGCCGGGTCACCGGCGAGATCGTGGACCGTGCGGGCAAGGCGCGGCTGCTGCGCCGGTTCGCCGCCGAGGCTGGTGTGCCGCTCTCGCAGACCGTGGCGATCGGTGACGGCGCCAATGACCTCGACATGCTCAACGCGGCCGGTCTCGGGGTCGCCTTCAACGCCAAGCCGGTGGTGCGCGAGGCGGCGCACACGGCGGTGAACGTGCCGTTCCTGGACACCGTCCTGTATCTGCTCGGTATCACCCGCGAAGAGGTCGAGGCCGCGGAGACACACGACGAGCAGTAACCCGGCGCTGTCGTACCGGACGCACGGGCGTGCCGGGGCACGCGGGGCACGCGAACAAAATGGGCAGGGCCCGGCGCCGTCGCGGTGCCGGGCCCTCACGCGTGCCGGGTGGGCTACTCGGCGGGGGCCCAGTAGTCGAGCAGCGTGGCCGCGCCCGGTTCCAGGGACTTCCAGGAGCCGTCGAAGGAGACGACGGCGAAGGCCGCGGCCGGGAACCCACGGCGCTGCATCCGCTCGCCCGCGTCGCCTTCGGCCTGGCCGGACAGGATCTCGGCGAGACCCTGGATGCCCGGGTTGTGGCCGATCAGGATCACGTCGCGCACGTCGTCGGGCGTTTCGTTGAGCAGAGCGATCAGCTCACCCGGTGAGGCCTCGTAGATCCGCTCCTCGTAGACGGTTTTCGGCCGCTGCGGGAACTCGTGGACGGCGAGCTTCCATGTCTCACGGGTGCGGACCGCGGGGGAGCAGAGGGCCAGGTCGACGGGGATACCGGTGTCGGCCAGTCTGCGTCCGGCGACGGCGGCGTCCTTACGGCCCCGCTCAGCGAGCGGACGCTCATGGTCGGTCACCTGTGGCCAGTCGGCTTTCGCATGGCGGAAGAGGACGATCCTGCGGGGTTCTGCGACGCTCATGAGTCCCAGCTTCGCATGAAACAGGCCATGGGGCGCAGGGAGTTGACATGCGGCTTCACCAGGGGGCTCAGGGAGTTGACATGCGCCTTCACCAGCGGTCCTGTGCTCCGTCCTAGCGGGTGACCAGCTGCTGCACGCGCTCGACGAGATGGGTGATCGCCGGCTCACTGGTGGCCGCGTGCGCATCCGCGGGGTTCAGTATCAGCACGAGCAGGGTGATGAAGGCGAGCGTCGGCAGGGCGAGGGCCCACCAGGGCAACCGGGAGTCGACGCCGCCCGGGGTGGCCGCGCGGGGCCGGCTGTATGTGGGGGCGGACATGGGTGCCTCCGCTGTCTTCGAGTGGTCCGTGGACCTGGGCAGGTGTTCCGCGTCTCGCGGTCACACACTCGAAGTTACGGAATCGGCGGCCCTCAACCCATCCGGTGATCCACCCACTTGACCCTGACCCTCACCCCCTAGGGGGCCGGGGGTTAACCCCACCCCCGGCCCGGAGACGGGGGGCGCGACAGGGTCGTCACGGCCGGGCCGGGCCGCGTCAGGGCGAGGCGATGGTCGCGATGACGGCGATGATGACGAAGATGGCGAGGAACGAGCCGAAGACGAGCAGCATCTTCTTCTGGCCGTCGCGCGGGTTCGGGTCGAGCACTGGCATACGGCAAGTCTCGCACTCCACGCCCGCGACGGCCGCCCCGGGGTCATCCGCTCAGGGGCATCCGCTCAGGGGCATCCGCTCAGGGCCACGGCCCCGGAGTCATCGGACGGCCGCGCGGGCGGCTTCCTCCTCCACCGTACGGTCACGGCCCGCCAGGACGCCCACGACCGTCTGCGGGACCATCAGGGCCGCCATGAGCACGAGGGGCAGGCCCCAGCCGCCGCTGTGCTGGTAGAGCACCCCGACCAGCAGCGGGCCGGGGATGGAGATCAGGTAGCCGGTGCTCTGCGCGAACGCCGACAGCTGGGCCACACCCGCGCCGGTCCTGGCGCGCATCCCGACCATCGTGAGGGCCAGCGGGAAGGCGCAGTTGGCGATGCCGAGCAGCACGGCCCAGACCCAGGCGCCGCCGGCCGGCGCGAGGTACAGGCCGGCGTATCCGACGAGGCCGCAGCCGCCGAGCGCGAGCACGATCGGGCCCTGGTGCGGCAGCCGGGTGGCGACGCGCGGGATGACGAACGCCAGGGGCACACCCATCGCCATGGTCACGGCGAGCAGCAGTCCGGCCGTACCGGCGGGCACACCCGCGTCCCGGAAGATCTGCGGCATCCATCCCATGGTGATGTACGCGGCGGTGGCCTGCAGGCCGAAGAAGACGGCGAGCGCCCAGGCGGTACGGCTGCGGGCGATACGCAGCGGGGCGGGCGCCGGCCGCGGCACGCGCGCGTGGTCCTGCGGCGCTCCGTGCGCGACGGCCTGCGCCACGCACGCGTGGTCCTGCGTTGTGTGCGCGTGGGCCTGCGAGGCGGGCTCGTCGGCCTCCGGTGCGCGCGCGAGGGCCCGTGAGGCGGGCCCGGGATCCCGCTCCCGCCGCTCCCCCGCCGTCCCCGCGCCATCCGGTGCCGTCCCGCGGTCGCGGGCGAGCGGCAGCCACGGCAGGACGGCCGCCGCCGCCAGGCCGGCCCACAGCGCCAGCCCGGTCTGCCAACTGCCGCCCACCGCCTCGGTCATGGGCACGGTGATCGCGGCGGCGGCGGAGGTGCCGAGGGCGAGGGCCATCGAGTACAGGCCGGTCATGGAGCCGACCCGGTCGGGGAAGTGACGCTTGACGATGACCGGCATCAGGACGTTGCCGACGGCGATGCCCATGAGGGCGAGAGCACTGGCGGCGAGGAACCCCGCCGTGCCGCCCGCGTACGGCCGCAGCAGCAGTCCCGCCGTGATGGCGGCCAGGCCGGCGCACACCACCGCGCCCGCCCCGAAGCGACGGGCCAGACGGGGTGCCATGACACCGAAGACGGCGAAGCAGAGCGGGGGCACGGAGGTGAGGAGCCCGGCCACGCTGCCGCTCATGCCGAGCCCGTCGCGCACCTCTTCGAGGAGGGCGCCCAGGCTCGTGATGGCGGGCCTGAGGTTGAGGGCGGCCAGCACGATGCCCACCACGAGCAGCCGCGTGTTCCAGTTCCACACCTGCGTGACGGTTGGCGGCGGCTCGCCCTCCCCCGAAGGGCGCGGGGGCGGGGATGTCGTCGTCCGGATCTGCTCGCTCGCCATGCCGTCCATCATAGAATCATGGGATGATTGGTTGTCCATCCCCGGGTTGCCCTCGGACGCCCCGCCCGTGCGAAGGTGTGCCATGCCCCTGAGCCATCCCCGCCGCTCGGCGCTGTCCGAGCAGGTCATCGCCGCGCTGCGCACCCAGATCACCTCGGGCGAGTGGCCGGTCGGCGCGCGCATCCCCACGGAGCCCGAGCTGGTCGAACAACTGGGCGTCGCCCGCAACACGGTCCGCGAGGCGGTCCGCGCGCTCGCGCACAACGGGCTGCTGGACATCCGGCAGGGCTCGGGCACGTACGTAGTGGCGACCAGCGAGCTGGCGGGCGTGATGCACCGCCGCTTCGCCGACGCCGACCCGGGGCACATCGCCGAGCTGCGCGCCACCCTGGAGTCGAGCGCGGCGCGGCTGGCGGCCGGGCGGCGCACGGAGAAGGACCTCAGGCAGCTGGACGCGCTTCTCCTGCGGCGTGAGGAGGCGTGGGAGTCGGGCGACACCGAGGCGTTCGTGACGGCGGACGCGACCTTCCACCTGGCGGTGGTGGCGGCCTCCCACAACGACGTCATGACGGCGATGTACGCGGACCTCGGCGAGGTGCTGCGGGACTGGCTGCGCGAGGACGTCGGCGAGGAGCTGACGCCGGAGACGTACATGGACCACACGCGGCTGGTGGACGCGATCCGCTCGGGAGACGCGGAGACCGCCGCCACCGAGGCGGCCGGCTATCCGTTGCTGTGCCGGCCCGGGCGGTTCACCGCTTCTGGTGGCTGACCCATGCCGAGCGGACCTCCTTCCAGCAGCGGCCGGTGAGCCGTACGGTCTGGGCGGGGCCCACGTCGGCGGGGGTCCCGTCGGTGTCGAGGTCCCACCAGCGGTCGCATTCGATGTGCAGGCGGACGCGGTCGGTGTCGGCGTAGGGGTTGTGGCAGTGGGTGACGACTCGGGAACCCTGGATCTCGGTGTGGCACTCCGCGCCGAACGGCTCCTCGGGTGCGGCGGTGGCCTGCTGTGCCGCCACGTGTGCGTGCGGCAGCGCGTCGTACGGCAGCGACAGGACGAGACAGACGGCTACGGTCATTGGGGCCAGGCTGCGAGACAGGCGCACAAGGGGACCTCCTCGGCCGTACTGGGGAGGAAAGCGCGGTGACGAACCCGCACTTCAGAGTGGCTTGCCGGGGCACTCCCCCGCCCGGCCAGGTAAGCCGAACGGGTGACGCCCCGCTCCCCGCGCGCGGGCGGGAGAACGGGGCGTCGACTGCGTGCTGGGGATCAGGCGCCGATGGCGTGCAGTCCGCCGTCCACGTGGATGATCTCGCCCGTGGTCTTCGGGAACCAGTCGCTCAGCAGGGCGACGACGCCGCGGCCGGCCGGCTCGGGGTCCTTGAGGTCCCACTCCAGCGGGGAGCGGTTGTCCCAGACGGAGGCCAGTTCGCCGAAGCCCGGGATGGACTTGGCGGCCATCGAGCCGAGCGGGCCCGCCGAGACGAGGTTGCAGCGGATGTTCTGCTTGCCCAGGTCGCGTGCCATGTAACGGCTGGTGGCCTCCAGGGCGGCCTTGGCCGGGCCCATCCAGTCGTACTGCGGCCAGGCGAAGGAGGCGTCGAAGGTGAGGCCGACGACCGAGCCGCCGTTCTGCATCAGCGGCAGGCAGGCCATGGTGAGCGACTTCAGGGAGAACGCCGACACGTGCATGGCCGTGGCGACCGACTCGAACGGCGTGTTGAGGAAGTTGCCGCCGAGCGCGTCCTGCGGCGCGAAGCCGATGGAGTGCACGACGCCGTCCAGGCCGCCGAGCTCCTCGCCGACGATGTCGGCCAGCCGGCCGAGGTGCTCGTCGTTGGTGACGTCCAGCTCGATGACCTTGGTGGGCTTGGGCAGCTTCCTCGCGATGCGCTCGGTCAGGGTGGGCCGCGGGAACGCGGTCAGGATGATCTCGGCGCCCTGCTCCTGGGCCAGCTTGGCGGTGTGGAAGGCGATGGAGGCCTCCGTCAGCACACCGGTGATCAGGACGCGCTTGCCCTCGAGAATTCCGCTCATGGTGATCAGTGACCCATTCCCAGTCCGCCGTCAACAGGGATGACGGCTCCAGTGATGTACGAGGCGTCGTCCGAGGCGAGGAACCGCACCGTCGCGGCGATCTCCTCCGGCTGCGCGTACCGGCCGAGCGGGACCTGCGAGACGATGCCCGCGCGCTGCTCGTCGGTGAGCGCCTTGGTCATGTCGGTGTCGACGAAACCGGGCGCGACGACGTTGAAGGTGATGTTGCGCGACCCCAGCTCACGGGCGAGGGAACGTGCGAAGCCGACCAGGGCGGCCTTGGAGGCGGCGTAGTTCGCCTGCCCGGGCGAGCCGTAGAGCCCCACGACCGAGGAGATCAGGACGACGCGGCCCTTCTTGGCGCGCAGCATGCCGCGGTTGGCGCGCTTGACCACGCGGAAGGTGCCGGTGAGGTTGGTGTCGATGACCGAGGTGAAGTCCTCCTCGGACATGCGCATCAGGAGCTGGTCCTTGGTGACGCCGGCGTTGGCGATCAGGATCTCCACGGGGCCGTGCTCGGCCTCGACCTCCTTGTAGGCCTGCTCCACCTGCTCGGAATCGGTGATGTCGCACTTGACCGCCAGGCAGCCCAGTTCCGTCAGGGCGGCCGGTGGCTCGCCCGAGCGGTACGTGATCGCGACCTTGTCGCCTGCGTCGGCGAACGCGCGGGCGATGGCGAGGCCGATGCCCCGGTTTCCTCCGGTGACGAGAACCGAGCGGCTCAACGGATCACCCTTTCGATTGGGATCTGACACACCCGCCCGAACACTGGAGGGCAGGTGGCTTCCCCCGAAACCTATCGGTCCGTCCCCGCCTGCGGACATTCGGGCACCGACAGTGGCTCACCGGACTGGCTGTGGGGTCCCTACAGAAAGTTTGCGGAAGCGGGGCGGAAAGGTGTGGTCCGGGAGCTGCCGGGCGCGACATGATCGAGACCTTCACACGTGACGACACCAGGGAGACACGTAGGTGCCCCATAGCATCGATGAGAGTTTCACGGCCCTGCCCCTGCGCGCCCTCGCCGACGCCGCTCTCGCACGCGCGCGTGCGCTCGGGGCGGAGCACGCGGACTTCCGGTTCGAGCGGGTGCGCAGCGCGTCCTTGCGGCTGCGGGACGCCAAGCCCGCCGGCTCGTCCGACACGACCGACCTCGGGTACGCGGTGCGGGTGGTGCACGGCGGTACGTGGGGTTTCGCGTCCGGGGTGGATCTGACGATGGACGCGGCCGCCCGGGTCGCCTCGCAGGCCGTGGCGATGGCCAAGCTGTCCGCGCAGGTGATCAAGGCCGCCGGCTCGGACGAGAGGGTGGAACTGGCCGACGAGCCGGTGCACGCCGACAGGACGTGGATCTCGTCGTACGAGATCGACCCCTTCACCGTCCCGGCCGAGGAGAAGGCGGCGCTGCTCGCGGACTGGAGCGCGCGGCTGCTGGCGGCGAACGGGATCAACCACGTGGACGCCTCGCTGCTCACCGTCCACGAGAACAAGTTCTACGCCGACACGGCCGGGACGGTGACCACCCAGCAGCGAGTGCGGCTGCATCCGGCGCTGAACGCGGTGTCGGTCGACGAGTCGAGCGGCGAGTTCGACTCCATGCGCACGATCGCGCCGCCCGTCGGACGCGGCTGGGAGTACCTGACGGGCACCGGCTGGGACTGGGACGAGGAGCTCGACCGGATCCCTGAACTGCTCGCCGAGAAGATGCGGGCGCCGAGCGTCGAGCCGGGACTGTACGACCTGGTCGTCGACCCGTCGAACCTGTGGCTGACCATCCACGAGTCCATCGGGCACGCCACCGAGCTGGACCGGGCCCTCGGCTACGAGGCCGCCTACGCCGGCACCTCCTTCGCCACCTTCGACCAGCTCGGCAAGCTGCGCTACGGCTCGGACCTGATGAACGTCACGGGTGACCGCACCGCCGAGCACGGTCTGGCGACCGTCGGCTACGACGACGAGGGCGTCGAGGGGCAGTCCTGGGACCTCGTGAAGGACGGCACGCTCGTCGGCTACCAGCTGGACCGGCGGATCGCGAAGCTGACCGGGTTCGAGCGTTCCAACGGCTGCGCCTTCGCCGACTCCCCCGGCCATGTGCCGGTGCAGCGCATGGCCAACGTGTCGCTGCGGCCGGACCCGGCCGGTATGTCGACCGAGGGGCTCATCGGCAGCGTCGACCGGGGCATCTACGTCGTCGGCGACCGGTCCTGGTCCATCGACATGCAGCGCTACAACTTCCAGTTCACCGGCCAGCGGTTCTTCCGGATCGAGAACGGGCGGATCACCGGCCAGCTGCGGGACGTGGCCTACCAGGCGACGACCACCGACTTCTGGGGTTCGATGGCGGCGGTGGGCGGTCCGCAGACGTACGTCCTCGGCGGCGCCTTCAACTGCGGCAAGGCCCAGCCGGGCCAGGTAGCGGCGGTGTCGCACGGCTGCCCGTCGGCCCTCTTCAAGGGCGTCAACATTCTCAACACCACGCAGGAGGCCGGTCGATGAGCGCGGGCAGCAACAAGGCGCAGCAGCCGCACGAGATCGTCGAGCGCGCCCTCGCGTTGTCGCGGACGGACGGCTGCGTCGTCATCGCCGACGAACAGTCGACGGCCAATCTGCGCTGGGCCGGCAACGCGCTCACCACCAACGGCGTCACGCGCGGGCGCACGCTCACCGTGATCGCCACGGTCGACGGCAAGGAGGGCACCGCCTCCGGTGTCGTCTCGCGGGCCGCCGTCACCGTGGACGAGCTGGAGTCCCTCGTGCGGGCCGCCGAGGCCGCCGCGCGCGGTGCGGGCCCCTCCGAGGACGCGCAGCCGCTGGTCACGGGCGTGGCACAGTCCCCCGAGTTCACCGAGGCGCCCGCGGAGACCTCGTCCGCGGTGTTCGCGGACTTCGCTCCCGCGCTGGGCGAGGCGTTCGCACGGGCGCGCGGCGGCGGTCGCGAGCTGTACGGGTTCGCCAACCACGAGCTCGTCTCGACGTACCTGGGCACCTCGACCGGGCTGCGGCTGCGGCACGACCAGCCGAACGGGACGCTGGAGCTCAACGCCAAGTCCCCGGACCGGACGCGGTCGGCGTGGGCGGGGCGGTCGACCCGTGACTTCAAGGACGTCGACCCGGCGGCGCTCGACGCCGAGCTGGCCGTACGGCTGGGCTGGGCGGAGCGGCGGATCGAGCTGCCCGCCGGGCGGTACGAGACGCTGCTGCCGCCGACCGCCGTGGCGGACCTGATGATCTACCAGCTGTGGTCGGCGTCCGGCCGGGACGCGACCGAGGGCCGGACGGTGTTCTCCAAGCCCGGCGGCGGTACCCGGCTCGGGGAGAAGCTGTCCGACCTGCCGCTTACCCTGCGCAGCGACCCGAACGAGCCGGGCCTGGAGTCGCCGCCCTTCGTCATCGCGCACTCCTCCGGTGGCGACCAGTCGGTCTTCGACAACGGTCTGCCCGTGCGGCCCACCGAGTGGATCGCGGCGGGTGAGCTGAAGCGTCTGACCACCACCCGGCACAGCGCGGCACTGACCGGTCTGCCTGCGTCGCCCGGGGCCGACAACCTGATCCTGGACGGCGGCACGGACCGTTCCCTGGAGGAGATGGTCGCGAGCACCGGGCGCGGGCTGCTGCTGACCTGCCTGTGGTACATCCGCGAGGTCGACCCGGCGACCCTGCTCCTCACCGGTCTGACCCGGGACGGCGTCTACCTGATCGAGGACGGCGAGGTCGTCGGCGAAGTGAACAACTTCCGGTTCAACGAGTCACCGGTGGGCCTGCTGGGGC
Organism: Streptomyces sp. NPDC060000; assembly: GCF_042737375.1. Taxonomy (NCBI): domain Bacteria; kingdom Bacillati; phylum Actinomycetota; class Actinomycetes; order Kitasatosporales; family Streptomycetaceae; genus Streptomyces; species Streptomyces sp. NPDC060000. The sequence goes on along the minus strand of NZ_JBHWUU010000046.1, from coordinate 61,035 downwards.
GGGCGACGGAGGCGGGGCGCACCGAAAAGACGCTGCCCCGGGAGTGGAGCGACTGGTTCACTAGGGCTGCGATGCCCGCGCTGCGGGTGCCGGACTTCAATATGAGCTCTGTCAGTCAGGGCGTATAACCTCGTAGCCGTGGTCGTGCGACCGCCCGAAGCCCGAAGAGTGTCTGAAGATCATCAAGGAGATACGAGAACCGTGACGGACATCGTCGACGAACTGCAGTGGCGCGGGCTGATCGCCCTCTCCACTGACGAGGACGCATTGCGCAAGGCGTTCGCGGACGGTCCCGTCACGTTCTATTGCGGCTTCGACCCGACCGCGCCCAGCCTGCACCTCGGCAACCTCGTGCAGATCCTGACGATGCGCCGGATCCAGCAGGCGGGCAACCGTCCGCTGGGCCTGGTCGGGGGTGCCACCGGTCTGATCGGCGACCCGAAGCCCACCGCGGAGCGGACGCTGAACTCGCCGGAGGTCGTCGCGCAGTGGGTGGAGCGGCTGCGCGCGCAGATCGCGCCGCTGCTCGACTTCGAGGGCCCGCACGCGGCGGTCATGGTCAACAACCTGGACTGGACGCAGGGCCTGTCGGCCATCGAGTTCCTGCGCGACGTCGGCAAGCACTTCCGCGTCAACAAGATGATCGCCAAGGAGGCCGTCTCCCGGCGGCTCAACTCCGACGCGGGCATCGGCTACACCGAGTTCAGCTACCAGATCCTCCAGGGCATGGACTTCCTGGAGCTGTACCGGCGGCACAACTGCACGCTCCAGACCGGCGGCAGCGACCAGTGGGGCAACCTGACCTCGGGCACCGACCTGATCCACCGGGTGGAGCCCGACGCCGTGGTGCACGCGCTGGCCACGCCGCTGATCACCAAGGCCGACGGCACCAAGTTCGGCAAGACGGAGTCCGGCACGGTCTGGCTCGACCCCGAGATGACCACGCCGTACGCCTTCTACCAGTTCTGGCTGAACGCGGACGACCGGGACGTCTCGAAGTTCCTGCGCATCTTCAGCTTCAGGTCCCATGCGGAGATCGAGGAGCTGGAGCGGCAGACCGAGGAGCGTCCGCAGGCCCGGGCCGCTCAGCGCGCACTGGCCGAGGAGCTGACGACGCTGGTGCACGGCGCCGACCAGACGGCCGCCGTGGTCGCCGCGTCCAAGGCCCTCTTCGGCCAGGGCGAGCTCGGTGACCTCGACGACCGGACGCTGGCCGCGGCCCTCTCCGAGGTGCCGCACATCCAGGTCACCGAGCTCGGTCCGGTCGTCGACCTGCTGGCCGAGGTCGGCCTGGTGGCCAGCAAGTCGGCCGCGCGGCGGACCGTGAAGGAGGGCGGAGCCTACGTGAACAACGTCAAGGTCACCGCGGAGGACGCCGTCCCGGCGAGGGACGAGCTCATCCACGGGCGATGGCTGGTGCTGCGCCGGGGGAAGAAGAACCTGGCCGCGGTCGAGGTCACCGACGCCTGAGTGCCGCTCCGCGGGTCACGCCGTGAGGCGTGCGCGGGGTGCTGCGCCGTGAGGGGTGCGGGTTTTCTGCCGGCCGCGGCTTTCGTCGTGGCCTGTCGCGCAGTTCCCCGCGCCCCTGTGGGGCGGCCGGCTCGTCAGGCTCGGTGCTGCTTCCTCTTGCCCAGGGTCGCCATGTAGAGCATGTCGCCCAGGGCGACGATGATGATCGCGGCGATCAGCTGGAACAGGTGGCGGCTCCAGTCGATGCCGGACGTCTCCTCGACCCCTACCGCACGGGCGATCGAGTTGCCCACGATCGCGCCCAGCATGCCGAAAATGGTGGTCAGCCAGAGCGGGCTGTGCTGCTTGCCCGGAATGATCGCCTTGGCGATCAGGCCCAGCACGAATCCGACGATGATCGCCCACAACCAGCCCATGGCTGCCTCCTCTTCCGGCTCTACGTGAGCATTGCCCCTAAGTCTCGATCCGCTCGCCGTACGGCGCATGTCGGGTACGGCCGTACGCGGGACGGCGCAGAGTGTTCGCCCGGACGGGAGACGACCCGGTCTCGAAGGCGGCGCAGTCGCGGCGTAACGTGGACGGTGTCCGGGCGCGGCTCCCCGACGGGGAGCGGACCGGACAGGGGCCGAGGCGAGGTCGATGCGGGCGGACGGTGGAATGTGATGCGGAAGCAGGGTGGCGGCGGGAACGTTCAGGTGTTCCGGATCACCGGTGCGCGTCAGGGACTCCAGGAGGATGTGCGCGGCCGGCAACGGCGTTACGTCATCTCGATGTCGATCCGTACGGTGTCGGTGGTTCTCGCGGCGACGCTGTGGAACGTGGAACGGCACGTGGCAATCGTGGCGTTGGTCCTGGGGGTGGTACTCCCCTATATCTCGGTGGTGATCGCCAACGCGGGGCGCGAGAACGTGCCTTCACTGCCCTCCACCTTCCTGAGTGTGCCGGTGCGGCCCATGATCACTCCACCGCGCGCGGAGGACGAGGGGGCGGACTCAGCCCCGAAAGAGGAGGGCTTCGCGGAATCCCTCCGGAGGGAACCGGCGCCCGATCCGGCTGAGCGACAGCCATGAGCCGGCTCTGAACCGACTGTGCGCCAAGCTCAGGAAAAGCTCAGATCAATCACGTTGTTCCAGTCCCGTGGGAACGGCTGGCCGTGACATACTTCGTACGCGCTCCGCATCCCCCGTCGGAGCGACGGACCGACGCCGGGCAGCTCCCCCCGTGGCTGCTCGGCGTCGCCTTTGTGTGCGTGGGTGAGACAAGTCTGTGAGTGACGAAACCCCGATCTGTTCTGCCAAGGGCTGCCGTGTCGACGCGGTCTGGGTACTGGCGTGGAACAACCCGAAGATCCATACGCCGGAGCGGCGCAAGACGTGGCTCGCGTGCGAGGAGCACCGGGAGCATCTGTCACAGTTCCTCGGCGTCCGTGGCTTCCTCAAAGACGTCGTCCCGCTGGCCGACTGGGTGTCCCCGGAAGCTCCCCAGGGCCTCTCCGAGGGACAGTCCTGACCGCCGATCGCCGGCACGGTCCTAGCCGCCGATCGCCGACATCGGGCGGTCCGGCTGGACGAACGACGGGTCGTCCAGGCCCGCGCCCGCCTTCTTGCCCCACATGGCCAGGCGCCAGACGCGGGCTATCTCCTCGTCGGGGGCGCCGGAGCGCAGGGCCGCTCGCAGGTCCGTCTCCTCGCGGGCGAAGAGGCAGGTGCGGACCTGGCCGTCGGCCGTGAGGCGGGTGCGGTCGCAGGCGGCGCAGAACGGGCGGGTGACAGAGGCGATGACGCCGACGCGGTGCGGGCCGCCGTCCACCAGCCAGCGTTCGGCCGGGGCCGAGCCGCGTTCCCCCTCGCCCTCGTCGGTGAGGTCGAAGCGGGTGCGCAGGGAGGCCAGGATGTCCCCGGCCGTGACCATGCCCTCGCGTTTCCAGCCGTGCTGCGCGTCCAGGGGCATCTGCTCGATGAAGCGCAGCTCGTAGTCGTTCCCGACGGCCCAGGCGAGGAGGTCAGGGGCCTCGTCCTCGTTCAGGCCCGGCATCAGGACCGCGTTCACCTTCACCGGGGTCAGACCTGCCGCGCGGGCGGCTTCGAGGCCCTCGAGGACGTCCTTGTGCCGGTCCCGCCGGGTGAGGGTCTTGAAGACGTCCGGACGCAGGGTGTCGAGGGAGACGTTGACCCGGTCCAGGCCGGCCGCCTTCAGGGCCGGGGCGGTGCGGCGCAGTCCGATGCCGTTCGTCGTGAGGGACATCTGGGGGCGGGGGGCCAGGGCCCCGACCCGCTCGACGATGCCGACCAGGCCCGGGCGCAGCAGGGGCTCGCCGCCCGTGAACCGGACCTCCTCGATGCCGAGCTCGGTGACCGCGATGTCGATCAGGCGGACGATCTCGTCGTCCGTGAGGAGGTCGGGCTTGGCCAGCCACTGCAGACCCTCCTCGGGCATGCAGTAGGTGCAGCGCAGGTTGCACCGGTCGGTCAGCGAAACCCGCAGGTCGGTGGCCACTCGGCCGTAGGTGTCGATGAGCACGTGGGCCCCCTCCCTCGTAGCGGTCGCGTGTCCTCTTCCGTCACGTGTGAGCCTACGTGACACCGGTGACAACGACAGAGGCCCGATCCCACCAGATCCCGTGCGGCAGGACGCGGCCGCATCGTAGGGATCTACGACGCGGCCGCGTAAAGGGGGCGTGGTCAGCGGTTTCTCAGTGGGCCCCGGTGCCGGTCAGGGAGCGGACCTCCAGTTCGGCGTACTTGGCCTTGTCGGGCTCCTCCTTCGACAGCAGGGTGCCTACGACGCCCAGCAGGAAGCCGACCGGGATCGAGATGATGCCGGGGTTCTCCAGCGGGAACCAGTGGAAGTCGACGTCCGGGAACATCGAGCTGGGCTTGCCCGAGACGACCGGCGAGAACAGCACCAGGCCGACCGCGGTGACCAGGCCGCCGTAGATCGACCACAGGGCTCCGGCGGTGGTGAACCGCTTCCAGAAGAGGCTGTAGAGGATCGTCGGAAGGTTGGCGGAGGCGGCGACCGCGAAGGCGAGGGCGACCAGGCCGGCGACGTTCAGATCGCGGGCGAGGGCGCCCAGGAGGATGGAGACGGCGCCGATGCCGACGGTGGCGTAGCGGGCCGCGTTGATCTCCTGCTTCTCGGTGGCGGTGCCCCTCTTGATGACGTTGGCGTAGATGTCGTGGGCGAAGGACGAGGAGGAGGCGAGGGTGAGGCCCGCGACGACCGCGAGGATGGTGGCGAAGGCGACCGCCGAGATGGTGGCCAGGAGGATCGCGCCCCAGCTGGAGTCGACGCCGCCGAGATGGAGGGCGAGCAGGGGCGCCGCCGTGTTGCCTGCCTTGTTGGAGGCGGTGATCTCGTCCGGTTTGATCAGCGCGGCGGCGCCGAAGCCGAGGGCGAGGGTCATCAGGTAGAAGGTGCCGATCAGGCCGATGGCCCAGAGGACCGACTTACGGGCGGCCTTGGCGGTGGGCACGGTGTAGAAGCGGATCAGGATGTGCGGCAGGCCCGCGGTGCCCAGGACCAGGGCGATGCCGAGGGAGATGAAGTCCAGCTTGGTGGTGCCGGTGGCGCCGTACTTCAGCCCGGGCTCCAGGAAGGCCGCGCCCTTGCCGCTGTTGTCGGCTGCCGAGCCCAGCAGGTCGGAGAGGTTGAAGTCGAACTTCAGCAGGACCAGGAAGGTGAGCAGGAGGGCGCCGGCGATGAGCAGGACCGCCTTGACCATCTGGACCCAGGTGGTGCCCTTCATGCCGCCGATCGTCACGTAGACGATCATCAGTACGCCGACCAGCGCGACGATGCCGATCTTGCCGCCGTCGCTGGTGATGCCCAGCAGCAGCGAGACCAGGACGCCCGCGCCCGCCATCTGCGCCAGCAGGTAGAAGATCGAGACGACGATGGTGGAGGTGCCGGCCGCCGTACGGACGGGCCGCTGGCGCATGCGGTACGCCAGGACGTCGCCCATCGTGTAGCGGCCGGAGTTGCGCAGCGGCTCGGCGACCAGGAGCAGGGCGACCAGCCAGGCGACCAGGAAGCCGATGGAGTACAGGAAGCCGTCGTAGCCGAACAGGGCGATGGCGCCGGCGATGCCGAGGAAGGACGCGGCGGACATGTAGTCGCCGGAGACGGCGAGGCCGTTCTGGAAGCCGGTGAACTGGCGCCCGCCGGCGTAGAAGTCGGCGGCGTCCTTGGTCTGCCGGCCGGCCCAGACGGTGATGACGAGGGTCGCGGCGACGAACACCGAGAACAGGATGATGATCAGCGTGCGGTGCTCACTGGCCTCGCCCGCCGCGATCAGGGTCTGCTGCGCGGGGCTCATGCTCCGCCCTCCATCCGGGACTTGATCGCCTCGGCCTTGGGGTCGAACCGCGCCGCGGCCGTCCGCGCGTACCACCAGGCGATGAGGAACGTGGTGAGGAACTGGGCGAGACCGAGCGTCATGGCCACGTTGAAGTTGCCGAAGAGCTTGGTGCCCATGAAGTCGCCCGCGTAGTTGGACAGCAGGACGTACAGCAGGTACCAGGTGATGAAGGCCAGGGTCAGCGGAAAGGCGAAGCTGCGGTAGGAACTGCGCAGTTCACCGAATTCCGCGCTCTCCTGCACCGCGACGAACTCCTCGGTGGAGGGGAGTTGAGCTGGGGATTTCGAGGGGGGCGGTGTCTCGGTGGCCACGAAGTCTCCTCGTTGCGGATGCGGGTCGGACGGCGGAAGGAGGCGAGGGTCCTCTCGCTCCCTGCCCAAGGTCACGGCGCCGCACGAGGACGGGTTCAACGCGTCGGGCGGGTTTGTCCAAGTGACCTCCCGCAGGCCATGACCAACGAGCGCGGGCCGCGTCAGGTCATGGGTCGGCAAAACTCGCAGTCTGGAAGTCATTGCTGGCCGGTGAGTCGGGGAGATAGCTTCGGGCCAGCACCACCCGTCATGTACCTGCCCAAGCAGCACCTGCGCTCGGGCCATGTCCCCTTTCCGGATGATGTGGAGACCCCATGGCTCATCTGCCTTCCAGACGCCGCCTCGCCCTCGCGGTGCCCGTAGTGCTGTCGCTGACCGCTTCCCTCGGCTTCCTGCCGACGGCGGCCTCCGCGGCCCCCGTCACGGCCTCCGCCACCCAGGCGGCCGATGCCGGAACCCTGGCGTACGTCGTCAACACGAAGGCCAACCACAGCACGATCCGGAAGGTGACGAAGGCGATCACCGAGGCCGGCGGCACCGTCGTCGCGACCTACGACAAGATCGGCGTGCTCGTCGTGCACTCGGCGAACCCCGACTTCGGTCCACGGATACGCGCGGTGCGCGGCGTGCAGTCGGCCGGTGCGACCCGTACCGCGCCGCTGAGCCCCGCGGGGACCACCGACGAGGGGGCGGTCCAGGTCCTGTCCAAGGCGGAGGCCGCGAAGATCGAGAAGGCATCCGACGCGGCGGGCCAGAGCGAGCCGCTCGAGGCCGACCAGTGGGACCTGCGCGCGATCGGCGCCGACGAGGCCGCCACCATCAACCCCGGCAGCAAGAAGGTGACGGTCGCCGTCATCGACACCGGCGTCGACGACACCCACCCGGACCTCGCGCCGAACTTCTCCGCGTCCCAGTCGGCCAACTGCGTCGGCGGCGTCGCGGACACCACCCCCGGCGCCTGGCGCCCGTACAACCCGACCGAGGACTACCACGGCACCCATGTGGCCGGTGAGATCGCCGCCGCCCGCAACGGCATCGGCGTGGCGGGCGTCGCGCCCGGTGTGAAGGTCGCCGGCATCAAGGTGAGCGACCCCAAGGACGGCCTCTTCTACCCGGAGAACGTCGTCTGCGCCTTCGTGTTCGCCGCCGACCACGGCGTCGAGGTCACGAACAACAGCTACTACGTCGACCCGTGGCTGTACAACTGCATGGACGACCCCGACCAGAAGGCGATCGTCGACGCGGTCAACAGGGCCCAGCTGTACGCCCAGAAGAAGGGCACGCTCAACGTAGCCTCGGCGGGCAACTCCAACCACGACCTGGACTCCGACTCCCTGGTCGACGCCTCCAGCCCGGACGACGCCACGCCGGTCGAGCGGACCGTCGACCCGCACGAGTGCTTCGACGTCCCGACCCAGCTGCCGGGTGTCGTCACGGTGAGCGCGACGGGGGTCAAGGGCACCAAGTCGTACTACTCCAGCTACGGCCTGGGCGTGATCGACGTGGCGGCTCCGGGCGGCGACAAGTACCAGATCCCGGGCACCCCGTCGGCCAACGGCCGCATCCTGTCGACGCTGCCGAACAACACGTACGGCTTCCTGCAGGGCACCTCGATGGCGTCCCCGCACGTCGCCGGTGTGGCCGCACTGCTGAAGTCGACCCACCCGCACGCGAGCCCGGCCCAGCTGCAGGCGCTGCTCAAGCTTCAGGCCGACAGCACGGCGTGCCCGACCGAGCCGTACGACGGCGACGGCAACGGCGTCGTGGACGCGACCTGCGTGGGCGGCAAGCGCCTCAACGGCTTCTTCGGCTTCGGCGTCGTGAACGCGTTGCGTGCCGTGAAGTAGTCGTCTGAAGGGCGGTTGGAAGGGCCGGGCGGACATCCGCCCGGCCCTTCGTGCGTACGGCGACGCATCCGCGGTGCATGCCGTGATGTACACCCCGACGGACAGCGACCATATGTTGATTGAATCAATAGTGCATAGTCTAGTCATGACTGGAATCAAGTTCGCTTGGTCGGAGCTGGGCGGCGACCCCGCCCTCCTCACGCGCGTGTCGACCGTCGTGCGGGAGGGCGCTCTGCCGGCGCGTCTTCCCGTGCGGGAGCTGGCGCGTGCCTGCGTGGGCGTGTGCGCACTGGCCGGCGCCGAACTGGGAGCGCGACGAGCCGGTCTCCCGGAGGTGCCCGCAGTGCGGGTGGACGACGCGGGGGTGGCCACCGCGTTCGTCAGCGAGCGGCGGCTGCTGGTCGACGGGCGGGCGCCGGTCGTCTTCGCCCCGCTCTCCCGGTTCTGGCGGACGGCCGACGGATGGGTGCGCACCCACGCCAACTACCCGCACCACCGCGAGCGGTTGCTCAGGTCGCTGACCCTGCCCGAGGACGCCGACCCGGCCGCCGTCGAAGCGTCGCTCGCGGAACGCTCCGCCGTGGAGGTGGAGGACGCCGTGTACGCGGCAGGCGGCCTGGCCGTCGCGCTGCGCACGCCCGGGGAGTGGGCGGCGCACGAGCAGGCGGCCCCGATCGCCGCTCGCCCCCTGGTGGAGCGGGGCGGGTCGGACGGGGCACGCGTGCGTACGTTCGCGCCGCTGCAGGAGGGCCCTTTGCTGCCCGCCGCCGGACTGCGCGTCCTGGATCTGACCAGGGTCCTCGCCGGACCGGTCGCCACCCGCACCCTCGCGCTGCTGGGCGCGGACGTCCTGCGTATCGACGCGCCCCACCTGCCAGAGCTGCCCGACCAGCACACCGACACGGGCTTCGGCAAGCGTTCGGCGCTGCTCGACCTGGCGGCGGACCGGCGCGCCTTCGAGGAGTTGCTCGCGGCGGCGGACGTCGTGGTCACCGGCTACCGGCCGGGCGCCCTGGACCGGTTCGGGCTCTCCCCCGAGGCGCTGGCCGAGCGCCGGCCCGGGCTGGTCGTGGCGCAGGTCTCGGCGTGGGGCGCTTACGGGCCGTGGTCCGAGCGGCGCGGGTTCGACAGCCTGGTCCAGGTCGCCACCGGCATCGCGGCCTTCGAGGGTTCCGCCGAGCGGCCCGGCGCGCTGCCCGCCCAGGCCCTGGACCACGGCACCGGCTATCTCCTCGCGGCGGCCGTGCTGCGGGCGCTGACCGAGCAGTCGTACGACGGCGGCAGCCGGTTCGTACGGCTGGCGCTGGCCCGGACCGCGGCATGGCTCACCGAAGGAGCCTGGGCCGGCGAGGACGGACGCTTGCCGAGCGGAGGCTTCCCGGGCGGCGGCGTACGAAGCGGGGGCGTCCGGATGGGCGAAGGAGAGGGCAAAGGGATGACCAAGGAGGAGGGGCGGGAGGTGAGCGAGGGTGAGCGCCACGGTGCCGAGCCCTGGCTCGCGGAGACCGGCAGCCCTCTCGGACGGCTGCGGTACGCCCTTCCGCCGGTGTCGTTCGACGGCGGGCCGGGCGACTGGGCCCGGCCGCCGGGGCCGTGGGGAGCCGATCCGGCACGCTGGCTCTGAGCCGCCGGACGGTCCACTCCCGTCCGGGCATCGCGACCTCGGAGCGATTCAGGACGAGTTGCCCCGGTTTCTCGGGCATGGTGAAGATCCTGACATGGCCCTCATACGACCGACCGACGCAACCCGATCCATACGCCGTACCGGCCGTACCGGCCGTACCGGCCCCGGCCGGGCGGTGGCGCTGCTCGCCCTGGTGGCGCTCGCGGCCCTGGTCCCGCTGCTCGGGCCGTCCGTCGCCGCACACGGCACCGGGGAGGCCGCGAGCCCGGACTCCAACATGGTCGCGCTGCTGCGGACGCTGCTGTTCGCCGCGCTGTGCGTGCAGGTGGGAGAGCTGTTCGTGGGCGCTCTCGCCCGGTGGGTGCCCGGGGCCCCCGCCGACCGGCCGGTCAGCTGGGCGCCGTACGCGGCGGTCGTGGGGTTCGCCGCCGCGGCGTCCGCCGGGGAGCTGGCGCCGCACGGCCATGGCTCGCGGGGCGGCGTCCTCGCGCTGCTGGAGGCGATCGCGTTCGCCGTGGCGGGGCTGTGCGCGCTCACGCGCCGGCCGAATCGTCAGGTGTGGCCGCTCGCGGCGGTGGTCCTGGCGGAGGCGCTGCGCGCACACCCGCCGACCGAACACACCGCGCTGATCGGCTCCGGGCTGACGGTGGTGCATCTGACGTGCTCGGCGCTGTGGGCGGGCGGACTGCTGAACGTGCTCCGCACGCTGCGGCGACGGGGCGACGCCGAGGCGGGCGCCGCGCTGCTCGGGCTCTATGCGCGCGTGGCGGCCGTCCTGTTCGCCGGCGTCACCGCGACCGGCCTGTGCAGTTCGCTGCGCAGGATGCCGTCGGAGTCGGTGCTCGACCAGCTCACGACGACGGCGTACGGGCGCGTGCTGCTCGCCAAGGTGCTGATCGTGTGCGGGGTCGCCCTGCTCGCCCTGTGGGCGCGGACCCGACTGCGCCGGGCCGCCGACCCGCTGGCCGCCTGTTCTCCCGCGCGTGTGGAGATCGTCGCGCTGGGCGTGGTGGTCGCGATGTCGGGGCTGCTGACGGCGTTGCCGCTGCCCGCCAAGGGCTGAGCATCAACGGTTGAGGATCAACGGCTGAGGATCAACAGTGGATGATCGAGGAACGGACCTCAATTGTTGAGTGTCGTCAGCTGATCACCGCCACCTGATCACCGCCACCTTGCGGGCGGTCCGCCCCTCCCCCGCCCGTCAGCCGTCCGGGAAGCCCCTGGTCCCTGCGGCTCGTTCCGCCGTGGGCCAGCAGGAACTGTGCGGCGATGTAGGTGAGCATGATCCACAGGTCGGGGCGCGGCGGCTGCGGCCACTCGGCGACGCCGGTCGCGATGAGGGTGTCGGAGAGCAGGAACAGCACGCCGCCGGCGCCCGCGACCGGGCCAAACCTGGTGGCGGCGGAGTACGCCATGGCGGTGAGCAGGGTGCTGTAGACCGCGACGGGAAGGCGTAGATCCGCGGGAAGGTCGGGCCACAGCAGGGCAACGGTGGCGATCAGGGCGGTGGCGTAGCAGGGGGCGAGGAGGGCGCCGCGCGCGCGTGGCCGGCCGGTGCGGGCGAACAGCGTCAGGTAGCAGATGTGGCCGGCGGCGAAGGACGCCATGCCCGCGAGGAACGCGGGGTCGGCGTCGAGCAGCAGCAGGATGTCGCCGCCCCAGCCGCACAGAAGGGCGGCGACGAGAAGCCGGGGCGCGCCGCGCAGGGCCGCCCAGGCGGCGAGCAGGGGCATCAGCAGCGGCTTGGCCATCGTGTGCCCGGGGTCGAAACCGACCGCGAGGCTGAGCAGGTCGCCGGCCGCGGCGAGGACGAAGAGGGCGAGGAGGACGCGGGAGCGGGTCACGCGGCGGTGGTCTCCTCGACCGAGGCGGCGGTGGTCTCCTCGACCGGGGCGGTGGTCGCGGGGGCGGGAGCGGGTGCCGTGGACGCGGGCTGCCAGCCCGGCCCGCGGAACACCCTCCCCGACCGCTCGCGCCAACCGCTCGCCGCCTTCAGGTCCTTGACGATCGCGACGTACTCATGGGTGGCCACCTTGATCGGGTTGAACGTGTTGATGTTCTTCGTCAACCCGTAGACGGGCCGGTCGACCTCGGGCACGAACGATCCGAAGAGCCGGTCCCAGACGATGAGGATGCCGCCGAAGTTGCGGTCCAGATATCCACCCTGGGAGGCGTGGTGGACGCGATGGTGAGAGGGCGTGTTGAACACGAACTCGAACCACCGGGGCATCCTGTCGATCCGCTCGGTGTGGATCCAGAACTGGTAGACGAGGTTGGCCGAGGAACAGAAAGCGAGCGCGGCCGGGTGGACCCCGAGGGCGACGAGCGGGACGTAGAACGGCCAGACGGTCAACGTGGTCCAGGGCTGGCGCAGGGCCGTGGTGAGGTTGAACTTCTCACTGGAGTGGTGGACGACGTGGCAGGCCCACAGCACGCGGATGACGTGGTGGCCGCGGTGGGACCAGTAGTAGAAGAAGTCCTGCGCGAGCAGCATCAGCGGGAGCGTCCACCACAGGACCGGGACACGGAGCGGGGTCAGCTCGTGGACCGCCGTGTAGATCGCGACGATCGGGATCTTCCAGACGAAGTCGAACACGAGGCTGCCGAGCCCCATGCCGACGCTCGTCGCGGCGTCCTTCGTCCCGTATCCGGCCGCATCCTCTTCGGGATGGAGCCGGAAGCTGATCACCTCGACCACGGTGAGCAGCACGAAGGCGGGTATCGACCACAGCACGACATCGGGCAGGTTCGGCATGCAGGCACCGTAGAACCGCTGGTGGGCTGCGGCTAGACGTTGTTACTTACAAGTATTACCGACGGTATGCGCTTGCTTGTTGTCACCTTCCCTCACACCCCCGCCGCTCCCAGCAGCGATCCGACCAGATACGTCGCGCCCATCGCCAGCGCCCCGCCTCCCATGTTGCGCAGGACCGCCCGTCGCGGCGCCGCCGCTCCCAGTCGTGCGCTGCTCCACCCCGTACAGGCCAGCGCGACCAGGACCGAGGCGACGGTCACCGGGAGGCGCCGGTCGGCAGGGGGCAGCACGATGGCGAGCAGGGGCAGCAGGGCGCCGGCCGTGAAGGCCAGGAAGCTCGCCCAGGCCGCGTGCCAGGGGTTGGTGAGATCGTCGGGGTCGATGCCGAGCTCCACGCGCGCGTGGGCCCTGAGGGCGTCCCGTTCCGTGAGCTGGACGGCGGCCTCCCTGGCGACGTCCCGGGACAGTCCGCGTTCCCCCAGCAGTTCGGTCAGCTCCTCCAGCTCGGCCTCCGGCTGCTCGCGCAGCTCCCGTCGCTCCAGCGCGAGGGCGGCCTGCTCGGAGTCCCGCTGGGTCGACACGGAGACGTACTCCCCCGCCGCCATGGACATCGACCCGGCGAGCAGACCGGCGAGGCCTGCCGTCAGCAGGGCCGAGCGGTCGTCCGTCGCGCCGGCCACGCCGACGACGAGACCGGCGGTGGACACGATGCCGTCGTTCGCGCCGAGGACCGCTGCGCGAAGCCAGTTCAGCCGGGATCCGAGCGAGCCGCCGTGGGCCTCGGCGTGGGTGGGTTCCGTCACAGGACGGAGGATGACACCCCGGCAGCCACGGGTCCCGTACCGACGCTCATGGGCGCGAGGGCGGGGCCGGGCCGTGAAGTGGCGGGCTCGTTCCCCGCACGCAACCTGCATCCCGCTCTCCGTCTCCGCCCCGTCCCCGTCCCGTCCCCGCCCCGTCTCCGCCGTCCCCAGGTCGCGGTGGGCCGAGGTGGCAGGGTTCCCCGGTGCCGGAACCCGGAACCGGCAGCGGCAGCGGCAGCGGCAGCGGCAGCGGACGAGTTTCCGGGCGCCGGGCCAACGGGAGTGCGAACCGCGTTCCGGAGGGCCGGAGTTGTCCGGGCGTCAGTCGGCGGGTCCCGGCACGCATGCGTGCGCCCCGCGAACTCCCGTACGGTCCGGAGGGCTTCGCCCGCCCCCTCTTCGGGGCGGGTGCGGCGGGGTGTCAGTGGCGGCCCGTATCCTCAGTGACCATGCTCGAAGACCACACGACGACAGCGTCCTCCCCCACGGAGTGGCCGACCGCGTATCCGCTGGGATACGCGGTCGTTGACGTGGAGACCACCGGCCTGGCCCGCGACGACCGGATCATCTCCGCCGCCGTCTACCGGCTGGACGCGCGCGGTGAGGTGGAGGACCACTGGTACACGCTGGTCAACCCGGAGCGCGACCCGGGCCCGGTGTGGATCCACGGTCTGACGAGCGAGGTGCTCGAGGGTGCGCCCCTCTTCCGGGACGTGGCCGAGGAGTTCGCCGCCCGGCTCGACGGGCGGGTGCTCGTCGCGCACAACGCGGTCTTCGACTGGCAGATGATCGCGCGGGAGTACGCACGCGCGCAGAGCGAGGCGCCGGTGCGGCAGCGGCTGTGCACCATCGCGCTCGCCAAGGAGCTGGGCCTGCCGCTGCCCAACCACAAGCTGGAGTCGCTGGCGGCCCACTTCGGCGTCGTACAGCAGCGGGCACACCACGCGCTGGACGACGCGCGCGTGCTGGCGGAGGCGTTCCGGCCGAGTCTGCGGGCCGCGGCGGCGGGCGGTGTCCGGCTGCCCCTGCTCGAGTGCCTGCCGCTGACAGAGTGGGCCGACCGGCCGTCGCCCCTGATCGGCCGCCAGGCGAGCGGTCCGGGCGGCGGCTACGGCAGCTACCGGCCCGGCAGTTGGCGGCCGTCCCGCAAAAGACCCGTATGCCCCCATCCCAACCCGGGGCGGTACGAAGACGGCAGAAGACTCAAGCAGGGCATGCGGGTCGCCTTCTCGGGTGACACGTCGGTCGAGCGCGAACTGCTGGAGGACCGTGCCGCCGAGGCGGGACTGCACGTCGCCACGAGCATGTCCCGGCTGACCAGCCTGCTGGTGACCAACGACCCCGACTCGGGCACGTCGAAGGTGGTGAAGGCGCGGCAGTTCGGGACGCCCGTCGTCGACGAGGCGGCCTTCGGGCAGCTCCTGCGGGACGTGGAGCCCGCCGACGAGTGACGCGGGGACGCGGGTCGCGCGCGAGCGGAGCCGCACGCGAGGCCTGGGCGGTGACCCGTGCGTACGGGTGATTGCCACGCGACTCGCCCGCCGCCCGCTCGCCCGCGCGGGGGCGACGGCTCACCCTGTGGCGCATGGCGAGATGCGAAGTTTGCGGCAATGACTACGGAATGACCTTCGAAGTGCACGCGCAGGGCGCGATCCATGTCTTCGACTGCTTCTCCTGTGCGATCCACCGCATGGCCCCGATCTGCGAGCACTGCCGGGTGCAGATCATCGGCCAGGGCGTCGAGGTGGAGGGTCACTGGTACTGCGGAGCGCACTGTGCCCGCGCGGAGGGCAGGGTGGGCATCATCGACAAGGTGTGAGGCGGCCCGGGTGCGAGGCGGCCCGGACGACTCCGGGCCCGACACCGAAATGCCCCCTTCCGGTACCCGGGCGCAGGAGCCCCACGACCGAGTTGTACGGTCGTGGGGTGTACCGCTTCCTGTTGTCCCGGCAGTGGGTGATCCTCACGCTGGTCTCCCTCCTCCTCATCCCCACGATGATCAGGCTGGGCTTCTGGCAGATGCATCGCTACGAAGAGCGCACCGCGCGCAACCGGCTGGTCTCCGACGCGCTGACCTCCAAGGCGGTGCCCGTCGAGCAGCTGACCACTCCGGGGCACACCGTCACCCGCAGCGAGCGGTACCGGAACGTCACCGCCGACGGACACTTCGACACCGGGCACGAGGTCGTCGTGCGGCGCCGGGTCAACGCCGACGAGACGGTCGGCTTCCACGTCCTCACCCCGTTCGTCCTGACGGACGGCAAGGTGCTGCTGGTCAACCGGGGCTGGATCCCCGCGGACGCTCCGAGTCAGACCACGTTCCCCAAGGTCCCCGCGCCCCCCGGCGGCCAGGTCACCGTCACCGGGCGGCTGATGCCCGACGAGACGACCGCGGCGAGCGGCATCAAGGACCTCAAGGGACTGCCGGCCCGGCAGGTCATGCTGATCAACAGCGAGCAGGAGGCCCGACGCCTCGGCGCGCAGGTGCTCGGCGGTTACATCGCGCAGACGGCGCCCGAGCCGAAGGGCGACAGTCCTGAGCTGGTCGGCCGGCCCGGCAGCGAGGACGCGGCCCTGAACTACGCGTACGCCATCCAGTGGTGGCTGTTCTCCGCGGGCGTCCCCCTCGGCTGGGTGATCCTGGTCCGCCGCGAGGCCCGCGACCGGGCTCAGGCGGCCGTACGGGAGACGGAACAGGCCGAGCCGGCGACGGTCTGACGCGGGAGCGGGACGCGAGATCGTCGTCACTCGCCCGGCCGCAGCTCTGATTGTGCTCCGGGCCCGCCGGGAACCCGGAACTGCGTGCACACCCGCATCGAGAACTACGCGCTCATCGGCGACGAACAGACCGCCGCCCTGGTCGGCATGGACGGTTCCGTCGACTGGCTCTGCCTGCCCCGCTTCGACTCCGGGGCCTGCTTCGCACGTCTCCTCGGCGACGAGGAGAACGGTCACTGGCGCATCGCGCCCAAGGGCGTGCAGGGTCCCTGCACCCGGCGCGCCTACCGGCCCGACACCCTCGTCCTGGACACCGAGTGGGAGACCGACGAGGGCGCGATCCGGGTCACCGACCTGATGCCCCAGCGCGACCGGGCCCCCGACCTCGTACGGATCGTGCAGGGTCTGCGCGGCCGGGTCACCGTCCGCAGCACGCTGCGGCTGCGCTTCGACTACGGCTGGATCATCCCGTGGATGCGCCGGACCGACGGTCATCGGGTGGCGATCGGCGGTCCCGACGCGGTCTGGTTCCGCAGCGAGCCGGAGGTACCCACCTGGGGCGAGGACTTCGGCACCCACTCGCAGTTCACGATCGCCGAGGGCGAGTCGGTCGCCTTCGTGCTGACCTGGCACCCCTCGCACGAGTCGCGCCCGCCGCTCGTCGACCCGTGGGAGGCGCTGCGCGTCAGCGTGGACGACTGGCAGCAGTGGGCCGCCCGCTGCCGCTACGACGGGCCCCACCGGGACGCCGTCGTCCGCTCCCTGATCACTCTCAAGGCCCTCACCTATGTCCCCACCGGCGGTATCGTCGCCGCGCTCACCACCTCGCTGCCCGAGGAGTTGGGCGGGATCCGCAACTGGGACTACCGCTACTGCTGGCTGCGCGACTCCACCCTCACCCTCGGCGCTCTCCTGGCGGCCGGTTACGAGGACGAGGCCGAGGCCTGGCGCAACTGGCTGCTGCGGGCCGTAGCGGGCGATCCGGCGGACCTCCAGATCATGTACGGGCTGGCGGGTGAGCGCCGGCTGCCCGAGTGCGAGCTGCCCTGGCTTTCCGGCTACGCGGACTCCAAACCCGTACGCATCGGCAACGGAGCCGTGGACCAGCTGCAACTGGACGTCTACGGCGAGGTCATGGACTCGCTGTCGCTGGCCCGGACCGCGGGCATGACGCCCAAGCCGCACATGTGGTCGTTGCAGTGCGCGCTGATGCAGTGGCTCTGCGAGAACTGGCGGCAGCCGGACGAGGGACTGTGGGAGGTGCGCGGTGGCCGGCGCCAGTTCGTGCACTCCAAGGTGATGGTGTGGGTGGCCGCCGACCGGGCGGTGCGCGCGCTGGAGGAGTACCCCGCGCTGCGCGGCGATCTGGAGGGCTGGCGGGCGGTGCGCGACGAGGTGCACCGCGAGGTGTGCGAGAAGGGCTACGACCCGGTGCGCAACACGTTCACCCAGTACTACAGCTCGCGCGACCTGGACGCCTCGCTGCTGCTCATCCCGCGCGTCGGCTTCCTGCCGCCGGACGACCCGCGCGTGGTCGGGACCGTCGACGCGGTCCGCGAGGAACTCGGCCACGGCGGTCTGCTGCGCCGCTACAGCACGGACGGCGCGGCCGTCGACGGCCTGCCGGGCGACGAGGGGACCTTCCTGGCGTGCTCGTTCTGGCTCGCGGACGCGCTGCACATGACGGGCCGCAGGAAGGAGGCACGGGAGCTGTTCGAACGGCTCGTGGGCCTGGCCAACGACGTGGGGCTGCTGGCGGAGGAGTACGACCCGACCACCGGCCGGCACCTCGGCAACTTCCCGCAGGCCTTCAGTCACATCGGCCTGGTGAACTCCGCCCTCGCCCTGTTCGGGGGCGAGAAGGCAGGATAGGGGTCATGGATCTTGGACTGAAGGACCGGGTGTTCGTCGTCACCGGGGCCACGCGAGGCCTCGGCAACGCCACGGCGCGTGAGCTCGTCGCGGACGGCGCGAAGGTCGTCCTCACCGGGCGGAACGAGAAGAGCGTCGCCGACGCCGCGGCCGAACTGGGGCCGAACGCCGTCGGTGTCGCCGTGGACAACGCCGACCCCGGGGCGGCGGAGCGGCTGATCGCGGCGGCACGCGATGCCTTCGGCGGGTTCGACGGGGTGCTGGTGAGCGTGGGCGGTCCGCCGCCCGGGTTCGTCGCGGACAACACGGACGAGCAGTGGCAGACCGCGTTCGAGTCGGTGTTCCTCGGGGCGGTCCGGCTGGCGCGGGCGGCTGCCGCCGAGCTGGAGGCGGGCGGGGTCATCGGGTTCGTGCTGTCGGGGTCGGTGCACGAGCCGATTCCCGGGCTGACGATCTCCAACGGCCTGCGGCCGGGACTGGCCGGGTTCGCGAAGTCGCTCTCCGACGAGTTGGGGCCGAGGGGTATCCGGGTCGTGGGACTGCTGCCGGCCCGTATCGACACCGACCGGGTGCGGGAGCTGGACGGCCTGTCGGCCGACCCCGAGGCCACCCGGGCCGCGAACGAGTCCCGGATTCCACTGCGCCGGTACGGGACCCCGGCGGAGTTCGGCCGCACGGCCGCGTTCCTGCTGTCACCGGCCGCCTCCTACCTGACGGGCCTCATGGTGCCGGTCGACGGCGGAATGCGGCACGGATTCTGACCGGTCCGCCGCCGGATACGGCCCGGGCCCGCCCATCTCTCCGCCGGACACGGACCGGCGCCGGGGGCCGCGCTTCGGGGTCGCTCAACTGACCCTTTCCGCCTTGTGTTTGGCGCCTCGCATCCGCACCTCGGCCGGCAGGGTGTCCAGCGCCGCCGACTCCCGTGCGTGGGTCAGGGCCTGGGCCGTCAGGTGGTCCAGGGTCGTCGCCGGGTCCACGTGTGGCTCCAGCTGCAGGCGGACCCGGGCCGCGGGCGCGTCCCTGCGGCCCGTCAGCGCCACATGGGCGTGGGCGACGCCGTCCAACCGGCCCGCCTCGCCGGCGAGTACGCCCTCCAGGGCGCGCCCCCGCAGCAGCGCTCCCGCGCCGTCGCCCGTGTCGACGAGGAGCTCGCCGAGCCGGCGGCGGCGCAGGACCGCCGTCAGCCACCACAGGGCCAGCAGGACGAGGAGGGCGAGAACCCCGATCACCGTCGGCCACCACCAGGCGTCGCCGCGCCAGCGAGTGCGTTCGGCGGTGGTGAGCAGGACGTCGTGGGGACCGTCGTGGAGCCACCAGGAAGGCGCCGGGGCGCCCAGACCCACGGCCAGCACCGCGCCGCCGACGGCGAGCAGCACCAGTCCGACTACTGCGAGAAGCACGCGGTTGACGGTACCGAGCATCGTTCTCACCCCTTCTTCCCGGGCCGCCGCGCATGGACCGACAGGGCGAGCGGCCGGACCAGGCCCAGGCCACGGATCGCGTCGGTGAGGACGGCGTCCAGGTCGGCGTGCACGTCGTTCAGGTCGCGGAAGTGGCAGAGCGCGCGGACGTCCGCCCTCCGGCGGCCCGTGCGCACCCGTACCGACTGCACCCCGGCCACCTCCATGGCCCGGTCGCGCAGCACGAGCGCGGCCGCGCCGCGGTGCAGGCCCGGCCGGACGTCCGGGTGGGTGCGGCGCATCGGCAGGATGTCCCTGAGGCCCGGGGTGGCGGCCAGCAGGAGCAGCCACAGCCCGAGGGCCGCCACGACCCCGGCGCCTACCAGTACCCAGGTGTCGTCGAGGGGGCGCTCGGCGAGCTGCCGGGCGAGTCCGCTCCGCCAGGTCATGGCGGAGCGGTGGGCGCGGACGGCGGCCACGTCGTAGAGGAAGGCCCCGGCGACGACCAGCAGCAGTGCCGCGACGACAGCGGCCGGGACGCGGCGCGCCGACCAGAAGCGGTGCTCGGCGGAGCCCGCCTCACCGGGACCGTCGTTCCCCGTGGGTTTCTCCAGAACGGGCACCGTGCCCTGCAAGCCTCCGGGCTCGCTCATCGTGTCCTCCCGTGCGCCACGCCGGAGGCCTCTGTCAGGTGCAGCCGTTCCACCTGGACGGCGACCTCCGGAACCTCCATTCCCACCAACGCGCCTACCCGCTCGGTGACGTGCCGACGCACACGGTGACAGCGGCCGCCGACATCGGTCGGGTAGTCGAGTTCGAGATGCACCCGTACGTGCGCGGCCTCATGGTGGACGACGACGGTGGCGTGCGGGCCGGCGGCGTCGGCCGGCAGGGGGCCCACCGCCTCGCGCGCGGCCTGCGCGGCGATCTTGGCCACGACCCGGTCGGCGATGCGGGTCGCGCCGCGTTCACCCGGGGGAACGACGGACCGATCTCCGCCGACGGGGACGCTCCCCCGGTCCACGGAGGTCACCGGCGCCGGTCGTTGCGGGTACGGAAGAGGTCGCCGAGATCCAGGTCCCCCTCCAGGAACCGGCCGACGACGAACCCGATGGCGCCCAGTGCCGCCACCAGCAGGAAGGCCCCGAACCCGCCGAAATATCCGGCGAAGCCCAGCGCCATGCCGGCGATCATGCCGACCACGGCCATGCTCAAGGTGCTCTCCCCTCGACGGTCCGGTCACCCGGCCGTCTGTGTGTCACTGGATCCGGGGCTCCGGCTCCTCGTCCTCTTCGTCGGGCAGCTTGACGTCGCTCACCGCGATGTTGACCTCGACGACCTCCAGTCCGGTCATCCGCTCCACGGCCGTGATCACGTTCTCCCGCACGGCCTGCGCGACATCGGCGATGGCCACGCCGTAGTCGACGACGATCTCCAGGTCGAGCGCGGTCTGCACCTCGCCGACCTCGGCCTTCACGCCTCGGGACACCGACTTCGAGCCGCCGGGCACCCGGTCCCGTACGGCTCCGAAGGTGCGGCTGAGCCCGCTGCCCATCGCGTGGACGCCCAGGACGTCCCGCGCCGCCAGGCCCGCGATCTTCTCCACGACCCCGTCGGCGATGGTGGTCCGACCCCGGGTCGACGGGTCCCCGCCGCCGCGCCTGGTCGCCTTGCGGGTCCCCAGCGGCTCGGTGCCTCCGTCGGAGATCTGCGTCCGGTGCTGCTCCGTTGCCTCGGTCATCGCCGTACGTCCTTACGTCCGGTCCGTTCGTCGTCTCTCTGACCACGGTAAGCGCGGTTGCGCCACAGCGCCCCGGGGATGCGGCAGGCTGGAGCAATGACGGCAGACGGATGGACGAGCGCGGTACGGCACCAGTTGGGCCTCGGCCGGCTGCTCCCCCTGGGCGGGCCGCGGGACGGCGCGTGGATCACGGAGGCCGCGGCCGAGGCGGTGCTGCGGCGGGCGGTGCGGAACGTGGAGGGCGTCCGGCTGGGCGCGCTGCGGATCGCGGTGGCCGACCCGGCGGGCGTGTACGAGCCCGCCGTGCCGCCCCCGCCAGGCGCCCTGCCGCCCGGGCCGTTGCGGGTGACGGCGGACATCGCCGCGTACTCGTCCGAGCCGCTGCCGACGGCGGCGTCCCGGCTGCGCTCGGCGCTGACGGCGGCCGCGACGGAGCGCGTCGGCCTGGTGGTGTCGCAGGTGGACCTGCGTGTGACGGCCCTGCTGGACGAGGATCCGGAACCGGAGGCGGTGCTGGCCGGCCCCGAGCCGCCGCCCGTCGGGACTGCTCAGCACGGCGACGAGGCACGCGCGACCGTCGCCGCTCTGTCGGTGCCCGGGGTGACCCGGTTGACCGATGTCGTCGGCAGGGCGGTGCGCATCGAGGAACGAGAGCACGTGACCGCCCTGCCGCACCGCCACGCACGCGTGGAGATCGCGGTGAGTGCGAACCACCGGGCGCTGGACGTGGCCCGGAAGGTGCGCGGGGTGGTGTCGGAGGCGCTACGGGATCATCCGACGGTGACTGTGCTGATCACGGCGGTGGAGTGACCGGGGCCCGCGAGGGCTCGGTTCATTCGCCGACGCCGGCCAGGTCCCGCAGTCGGCGGCCCTGCGCGGCCCGCTCGGCGGCGCGCTGCTCGTCGTAGGTGCGATCGCCGGCGCCCCGCAGGAGCGCCTTGGTCTCGATGACGGCCTCCCGGGGCGCGGCGAGGACCGCGGCGGCCAGGTCGAGTGCCGCGGCGTCGAGTTCCGTCGCCGGTACCGCGAGGTTGGCCAGGCCGGAGTTCACCGCCTCCTCGGCGCCGACGAACCGGCCGGTCAGGCAGATCTCGGCAGCGCGTCCGTAGCCGACCAGCGAGACGAGGGGATGCGTGCCCGTCAGGTCCGGTACGAGGCCGAGGCTGGTCTCACGCATGGCGAACTGCACGTCGTCGGCGACGACGCGCAGGTCACAGGCGAGAGCCAGCTGGAAGCCCGCACCGATGGCGTGGCCCTGGACGGCGGCGATGGAGACGACGTCGTTGCGCCGCCACCAGGTGAAGCCCTCCTGGAACCCGGCGATGGCAGCGTCGAGTTCGGCGTCGCCACTGCGCGCGAGTTCGATGAAGGACGGCTCGCCCTCGATCCCCTCGGGCGTGAACATCTGCCGGTCCAGCCCCGCGGAGAAGGACTTGCCCTCGCCACGCAGCACGACCACGCGGACGGAGCCCGGCACCAGGCGCCCGGCTTCCGCGAGCGCCCGCCACATCGCGGGGCTCTGCGCATTGCGCTTGGCCGGGTTGGCCAGCGTCACCGTGGCGAGCGCGTCGTCGACGGTGAGCCGTACGCCGTCCTTGTCGAGCAGGGGAACGAGTTCCTGGTCGGGCGTGGCCATGTGGTGCCTCCGATGGGTGCGGTCAGCTAGCGGTCAGCTAAGTGACTGCACAGTAACCACCCGGCCGATCCAGGATCCCGTCGGGCCCCTTGAGGGCTCGGCGGGAAACCGGCCGGGTGGTCACCGAAGGCGGTGGGCCGACCCAGGTCAGGACGAGGCGGCCTTCTTGCCCCGGGTCGCCCCGCCACGCCCTCGCAGCGTGACGCCCGACTCGCTGAGCATCCGGTGAACAAAGCCATACGAGCGACCGGTTTCCTCGGCCAGCGCCCGAATGCTCGCACCGGAGTCGTACTTCTTCTTCAGGTCTGCCGCGAGCTTGTCGCGCGCGGCGCCGGTCACCCGGCTGCCCTTCTTCAGAGTCTCGGCCACCCGTGCCTCCTCATGGGAAGTGCGCTCTGGTCATCCTCATGATCACCCCTCCGGGGCGCGATGGCCACCCATTCGGCAAGGTCCGTGCGACAGGGTTTTGACGACAGGAGCGCGTGCCCACAAGTGGAATCTGTTATTCCGGCTGATGGCGTTCGTGGGGCCGAACGGGTTGTCGTGCGAAGTGGCAGGTCAGAGACGCGTAACGGCCGATCCCTTGTCGACAAGGGATCGGCCGCGAAATCGATGTACGACACACCTCGATACGAGGAGATCTCACACAGATGATGGATCACCGGTGGGCCGAATGATCCAGACGAATGATCCAACACCGTGGATCACGCGGCTGAGCACCTCATCGATCACGCGGCGAGGCACGTGACGGATCACTCGGTGGATCACTCGGCCACTCGCCCACTCGGCCACTCGCCCACTCGGCCACTCGGCCACTCGGCCACTCGGCAGATCATGGACGCACGATTCGGCGCACCGTTCGACGGACCGCGTGGCCGGTCAGGCCAGGGCGACCAGATCCGCGTAGTCGGCGCCCCACAGGTCCTCGACGCCGTCGGGCAGCAGGATGATCCGCTCGGGCTGGAGCGCCTCCACCGCGCCCTCGTCGTGGGTGACGAGGACGACCGCGCCCTTGTAGGTGCGCAGCGCGCCGAGGATCTCCTCGCGGCTGGCCGGGTCGAGGTTGTTGGTGGGCTCGTCGAGCAGCAGCACGTTGGCCGAGGAGACCACGAGGGTGGCGAGGGCCAGCCGGGTCTTCTCACCGCCGGAGAGGACGCCGGCGGGCTTGTCGACGTCGTCGCCGGAGAACAGGAACGAGCCGAGCGTCTTGCGGACCTCGACCAGATCGAGGTCGGGGGCGGCGGAACGCATGTTCTCCAGGACCGTACGCTCCGGGTCGAGGGTCTCGTGCTCCTGCGCGTAGTAGCCGAGCTTGAGGCCGTGGCCTGCGACGACCTCGCCGGTGTCGGGCTGCTCGGCACCGCCGAGCAGCCGCAGCAGGGTCGTCTTGCCGGCGCCGTTCAGGCCGAGGATGACGACGCGCGAGCCCTTGTCGATGGCCAGGTCGACATCGGTGAAGATCTCCAGCGAGCCGTAGGATTTCGACAGGCCCTCGGCCATCAGGGGCGTCTTGCCGCAGGGCGCGGGCTCGGGGAAGCGGAGCTTGGCGACCTTGTCGGACTGGCGGACCGCCTCCAGGCCGGACAGCAGCTTGTCGGCACGGCGGGCCATGTTCTGCGCGGCGACCGTCTTGGTGGCCTTGGCGCGCATCTTGTCGGCCTGCGAGTGCAGCGCGGCGGCCTTCTTCTCCGCGTTCTGGCGCTCCCGCTTGCGGCGCTTCTCGTCGGACTCGCGCTGCTGCTGGTAGAGCCGCCAGCCCATGTTGTAGACGTCGATCTGGGAGCGGTTGGCGTCCAGGTAGAACACCTTGTTGACCACCGTCTCGACCAGGTCGACGTCGTGACTGATGACGATGAAGCCGCCGCGGTAGGTCTTGAGGTAGTCGCGCAGCCAGACGATCGAGTCGGCGTCGAGGTGGTTCGTCGGCTCGTCGAGGAGCAGCGTGTCCGCGTCGGAGAACAGGATGCGGGCCAGCTCGACCCGGCGCCGCTGACCGCCGGAGAGCGTGTGCAGGGGCTGGCCGAGCACCCGGTCGGGCAGGTTGAGCGCGGCGGCGATGGTGGCGGCCTCGGCCTCGGCGGAGTACCCGCCCTTGGTGAGGAACTCCGTCTCCTGGCGCTCGTACTGACGCATCGCCTTGTCGCGGGTGGCGCCCGCGCCGTTCGCGATCCGCTGTTCGTTCTCGCGCATCTTGCGGATCAGGATGTCCAGACCGCGCGCGGAGAGGATGCGGTCGCGGGCCAGCACGTCGAGGTCGCCGGTGCGGGGGTCCTGCGGCAGGTAGCCGACCTCGCCGGAGCGGGTGACCTGGCCGGCGGCCGGGATGCCCTCGCCCGCCAGGACCTTGGTCAGCGTGGTCTTGCCGGCGCCGTTGCGCCCGACCAGACCGATGCGGTCGCCCTTGGCCACACGGAAGGAGGCGTTCTCGATGAGGATGCGGGCACCGGCGCGCAGCTCGATGCCGGAGGCGGAGATCACGGACAGACTCCAGTGCGGGGATTGTTGACGGGATGGACGGCTGAGGACGTTCCCGCCGTCTAATGCGCGAGGAGAATGGCCATGACGCCAGTCTAACGGGACGATGCAAGCACTTTTTCTGCGTTCAGGTGTTCGATCTTCGCCTTCCCCCGCCGGGCTTCCGGTCCGGGGGCGTTGTCAGTGGTGGGTGCCAGACTGGGCAGCGGGTGACGAATCCGGCATTGATCACAAGGGAGTGATCGGCATGGCAGGCACGAACAGCGCGCGGCCCAGCATCTGCCCGACGGTGCTGTACGCCGACGCGAAGGCGGCGATCCGGCAGCTCACGGAGGCCCTGGGGTTCACGGAGCTGTCCGTGTACGAGGGCGAGGACGGCTCGGTCATGCACGCCGAGCTGGTGCAGGGAAACGGCGTGGTGATGCTCGGCTCGAAGGGGCGCGGCGGTGTCTTCGACACGGCGATGAAGGACGCGGGTCCGACCGGGGTGTACGTCGTGGTGGACGACGTCGACGCACACCACCGGCGGGCCGTGGAGCACGGCGCGGAGATCCTCATGCCCCCGACGGACCAGGACTACGGCTCCCGGGACTACATGGCCCGGGACCTCGAGGGCAACCTCTGGAGCTTCGGCACGTACGCGCCCGAGATACAGGGCTGAGAGTCCCGCCGGAGCGCCTCCCGGAGCGCTCCGGGACCCACGCGGAGCCCCTGCGGGAGCCGGGCGGAGCTCGTTCAGCCGCCTGCGGTGCGCACCTCGTTCAGCTGCCTCCGGTGTGCACCTGGAAGGCGGCCCGGCGGACGGCCTTGGCCAGCGCCGGGTCGGGGTGCGCGGCGGCGAGCGCCACCAGCACCTGCACGGTGCGCGGATGTCCGACGGCCCGCACCTCGGTCAGGAGCGCGGGGACGGTCGGCTGCAGCGCGGACTCCAGATGGCGGACGAGCATCGGCGCCTCCCCGTGATCGGCGACGGCCGCGGCGGTGTCGACCCACAGCCAGGTGGCCTCCTGCCGGGTGAGCACCTCGTGGGCGTCCTCCGGGTCGACGCCGTCGTGCTCGGCGAGCCACAGCAGCGCGTAGGGCCGCAGGGCCGGCTCGTCCACGACCGCGCGGACGTCGGGCTCGGCGGGGGCGCCGACGACGCGCAGGGCCTCGAAGGCGAGGCCGCGCAGCAGGGCGTCGTCGCCGCGGGCGGCGAAGAGCAGTTCGGCGACGGCGCTGCCGACGGTACGGGCGGCGAGCCAGGCGCGGTACTCCGCACGGGCCGCGTTCGGGCGCAGTTGGGCACAGCCGCGGAGCATGGCCTCGGCCGACTGCTCGATGTTGCCCGCCGGGCTCTGCGCGGCGACGCAGATCTGCTCCAGTTTGACCCAGACCGCCCAGCTGCCCAGCGGTGTGAGCGTGGCCTGTCCTGAGCCGTAGGTGAGGGCGCCCACGGCGGCGAGGGCGTGCAGCGCCCAGTCGAGCAGCGGGGCGAGTTCGGCGTTCCGGGCGGGCTCCGCCGGGTCGGCGTCGGCGGAGAGGACCGGGGCGATGGGGGTCGCGGGCTCCGAGCCGGCGCTGTAGGGCACCTCGCAGCGCTCGGTGCGCAACTCGGTGACGCGCTGGCGCAGCAGGTCCAGGAGCTGCTCCACGGGGACGGGTCCGGCGGAGAGCTGGAGGAAGGAGAGCACCTGGGGCATGGCCGAGACGACCTCGGCGACCGCGCCGGGCTCCTGGTCCCCGGGTTCCGGGGAGGCGAGCGACCAGGCGTCGAACAGGGCGACCCAGCCGCGCAGGACGGCGCTGTCGTCGCGGTTCCAGGCGTGGAGCCGCCAGCCGGGGCGGGCGCTGTCGCCGTGCACCTCGACGAGGCCGGCGAGGCGGGCGGTGTCCCAGTCGGCGCGGATCCGGTCCGTGGTCAGGCCCAGATCGCCGGCCGCCCGTTCGGCGGTCGCGTCGGAGAGCGTGGCCTTGCCGTCGGCCGTGGCGGCGTCTCGGCCGGGGCCGAGGGCGTTGTCGGCCCAGCGGGCGACGCGGGCCGCGGCGGCCAGTCCGGAGCGTGCCATTCTGGCCAGCTCCGCGGGGGCCGGGGTGCCCTCCGGCGGGCGGGGTGCGGGGCGGCGCGGGCGCCGCTCGTTCACAGCTGAGGGTGCGGCGGCCAGGGGTCGCGGGCGGACGAGGCGAAGCCTGGAGTCGCGCGGGATACGGGACGTCACGGGTGCAGTCTTCCGGTTGGCGGTCCGAAAACCCAAACGGAATGTCACGGCGGGCTACGGGACTGGCCAAGGCACGGGGTTCCGCGAGGGACGAGGAGGGGGTTCAGGCCAGTGGTACGGGCTTGAACGGAACCATCGGGACCGGTCCGGCGCCTTGTCACGAACCCACATGAACGGACTCGGCGAACGCGCGCGGCAGTTGGGACCCGCGGCCGGGGCCCCCGCCGCGGGTCCCAGCTGCCGGTCACGGTTCGGGGCGCCGCCAGGGAGTCGCCCAGCGGTCACATCAGTGGTGTCAGGAAGCGGCGCAGTGCCTCCTCGTAGGCCGCGGGGTCGGGGTTCCACATGGCGCCGTGCGGGGCGTGCCGGACGGTGTGCAGGGTGACCAGCTCGGGTCGGCGCTCGGCGAGGCGGCGGGAGGCGCCCCAGGGGGCGACGGTGTCGTCGGGGCCGTGCAGGACGAGGGCCGGGACCCTCAGCCGGTCCGGAGCGGCGGCCGTGTCACCGTGGCCGCCGGGCCCGGCGTGCAGGCCGGTGCGGCCCTCGGCGGCGCGGACCGCGAGCGGCAGCAGCACGCCCGGGGTGTGCCGGGCGACGGCGAGGGCGCGCACCGTCGTCCGCCAGTCAAGGACCGGGGAGTCCAGCACGAGCCCCGAGACGAGGTCGCGCAGCCCCGAGTCGGCGGCGGCGCGCAGGGCCATGGTGGCGCCGGTGGACCAGCCCAGCAGGACGACGCGTTCGGCGCCGTAGCGCACGGCGTACCGCATCGCGGCGTCCAGGTCGCGCCACTCGGTTTCGCCGAGGTGGTTCAGTCCGTCCGGGGAGCGGGGTGCGCCGAGGTCGCCGCGGTGGGCGAGGGCGAGCACGGGGAAGTGCCGGCGGTGCAGGAAGCCCATGAGGTTCAGGGCGTGCTCCCGGGTGGTGCCCAGACCGTGCACGGCGATCACCCAGGTGCGGCGCGGGCCGGGGACGAACCAGGCGGGCAGGTTGCCCAGCTCGCCGGGGATGTCGATGTCGGCGTGGTCGAGGCCGAGGGCGCTGCTGGGGTTGCCGACATGGAGGTTGGGGGTGAGCCAGACCGCGTCGCCGGGGTTCAGGGTGCCGTGGGTGACCCGCTCCAGGCGGCGTACGACGGTGTCGGCGGAGTGCGGGGCGGTGGGCAGGACGGGGCCCACGACCGCGTGGGAGCCGTTGCCGGAGAGGCCGTAGGTGCCGGGGCGCAGGGCGGCCAGGTCACGAGTGAGGGTGATCTGGCCGGCGGCCGTGGCGTGCACGGTGAGCCGGGGTTCGGTGGGCAGGGGCCGACCGGGCGGCGCCTTCAGCGCGGCGTCGCTGGCCAGCCGGCCGGCGGCGACACTGGCGGCTCCGACGGCCAGGGCTGCGGTGACGGCGGCGGCCGTCGCTTTGGCAGTGCGCACGCGTCCAGTGTCCTGGCCCGCCCTCCTCCCGGCCAGTGGTGGAGCCGGCCGGGGGAAGGCGGCAGGGGGAAGGCGGGGCCGGGGGCTGCGAGGTGAGGACCGCTCATCCGGCTTGCGGGAAAGGCGGGAACGGCGGGACAGCGGGGACGGTGGGGACGGCCGGGTCAGCGGGAACCGCAGGGTCGACGGGCCCGACGGGGTCGGCCTAGTCGGCGGGTCGACAGGGTCGACGGGTCGGCCGGGTCGGCCGGGTCGACGGGGTCGGCCGGGTCGACGGGGTCGACGGGTCGACGGGTCGACGGGGTCGGCAGGGTCGAAGGGGTCGACGGGTCGACGGGGTCGACGGGGTCGACGGGGTCGGCAGGGTCGGCAGGGTCGGCAGGGTCGAAGGAGTCGACGGGAACCGCAGGGTCGGCAGGGACAGCGGGAACCGCAGGGACAGCGGGACAGCGGGAACCGCGGGGTCGGCAGAGACAGCGGGACAGCCGGAACCGCAGGGTCGGCAGAGACCAGCGGGACAGCCGGAACCGCAGGGTCGGCAGAGACCAGCGGGACAGCCGGAACCGCAGGGTCGGCAGAGACCAGCGGGACAGCCGGAACCGCAGGGT